>CAZXQD010000001.1:0-21445 GCA_964643405.1 uncultured Hyphomonas sp.
TGAGAACTTTCTCCATCCTGTGCGCCGCTTCTCCGTCCGGATAGTAGGACTCAAGACGCGCAATTACGCGATATCCGGCGGCGTCGTAAAGGCGGTGCGCTGACTTATTTGTGGCGCGAACTTCGAGGCGCATGCGATTGGCACCCGCGCTCAGGGCGCGGCCTTCGCAGGCGGAAAGAATCGCCGCGCCAAGCCCCTTGCCGCGTGCGGACGGCGCGACCGAAATGGAATAGAGGCGCGCAACGCGGGAGCGTTTGCGGAACAGCAGGATCGCATTCGCGTCCAGCACGCCGCCCGTCTCGTGGACGAGGGTGACAGACCGGCCTGCCAACAGCCGGCGCCACGTGCGGGCATCGAATCGGTCGACCTCAGGAAAGGCCTCTTCCATGGCTACCAATGCGTCGAGATCGGCCGGAGTCGCTTCGCGAATCACATCCGCACCAAGTCGTCCCGGTGGATGATGGCGGGGCGGCCCTTGTAGCCGAGGAGGGCTTCGGCATCTTCCGTGCGGCGCCCGGCGATGCGCCGGATGTCTTCGGCGCTGTAGGCGGTAACGCCCTTGGCGACGGTTCGACCGGCGGCGTCGCGCACGGCGACAGCGGCGCCCCGTTCGAACTGGCCAGTGACCCCGCGCACGCCGACGGCAAGCAGGCTGGCCCCATTGGCGAGGGCTTTCGCCGCGCCATCGTCCACGAGGATTTCGCCCTCGGGCTTGAGGTGGCCTTCGAGCCAGGCGGCGCGGGCGTTGGCGGGCGTCGTTTTGGCGGCAATCAGGGTGGCGCGCTCGCCGGCTTCGATGGCGCCGATAGGGTGGGGGCGGTTGCCGAGGGTGATCAGCGTGGAGCAGCCGGCCGCATGGGCGATGCGGGCGGCGGCGAGCTTGGTGATCATGCCGCCGGAGCCGACGCCGGCGGCGGCATTGGAGCCAGTGGCCATGGCGTCGTGTTCGGGCAGCAGCGCTTCGAGGAAGGGGATGTGGCGGGCGTCCGGATTGCCGCGCGGGTCGGCCGTGTAGAGGCCGTCGATATCGGAGAGGAGAATCAGCACATCTGCCGCCATCATCTGGGCGACGCGGGCGGCGAGGCGGTCATTGTCGCCGTAGCGGATCTCTTCGGTGGCGACGGTGTCATTTTCATTGATGACCGGCACGACGCCGGCTTCGAGCAGGGTTTCCAGCGTTGCGCGGGCATTCAGCCAGCGGCGGCGGTTCTCGGTGTCGCCGGGGGTCAGCAGCGCCTGCCCACAGGCGAGGCCGTGCGGCGCAAGAGCCCCGGCGAGCGCCGCCATCAGGCGCGGCTGTCCGATCGCGGCAGCGGCCTGCTTCTGCTCCAGCCGGGCCTGATAAGGCGCACCGAGCGCCGCGCGGCCAAGGGCGACAGCGCCGGAGGACACAAGGATGACTTCCTTGCCGCGTTGGCGCAGGGCGGCGATGTCGGCGGCGAGGTTCGCCAGCCATTCCACGCGCGGAGCACCGGCCTCGGCGATGAGGGCCGATCCGGTTTTCACGACGATGCGCCGGGCGCGGGCGAGGGTGTCAGCGGTCATGGCGCCGGGAGATACACGCGCGCGGCGGCAATGGCGAGGGGGTGTGCCTTAGTTGCTGAAGCCCGATACGATGGCAAAGCCGACGATCACCAGCACGAGCGATGCCGCGAGGATTTTCCAAAGCCCGACATGGGTGGCGCTGGTGGCCTGTTCTTCCGTGACGACGGCGCCGTGGGGCTCGTCGAGTGGGTTTGTTTTGTCTTCCCGCATCTTCAGTCTCCCTTCCTGGGACGATCGGCAGGCCGATAGGGCATACCGTTAACATCAACGCGCCTGAAACATTATCGTTCCGCCGGAACGGGCGTCTGTTGACGCGGCCGCGGCTGGCTGCGAGGTCTGAGGCATCGCGAAAGGGGGATTTCATGAAACTGTACAACACACCTATGCCGGCGCCGAATCCGCGCCGTGTACGGATTTTTCTGGCCGAGAAGGGCGTGGAGATTCCGCTGGTGGACGTGGCACTTCAGAAGGGTGAGCACAAGTCTTCCGAACATGTGGCGCGCAACTCGTTGGGTCAGACGCCGGTGCTGGAGCTGGATGACGGAACCTGCCTCAGCGAGACCGTGGCGATCTGCCGGTATCTTGAACGGTTGCATCCGGAGCCCGCGATGTTCGGGGGGACTGCGCTGGAAGAGGCGCAGGTGGACATGTGGGTGCGGCGGATCGAGTTCCAGCTGATGGGGCCCGCGGGGAATTTCTGGCGGCACGCGCATCCTTTCACCGCGCGGGTAGTGGTTCCTCAGTACAAGGAATTTGGCGAGGCGAACCGGGGTGCTTACGAGAAAGCGCTGATGTGGCTGGACCGCGAGCTGGCTGGACACGAGTTTGTCGCAGGGGATGTCTACACGATGGCGGACATCTGCGCGTTGAGCACGGTGGATTTTGCAGATTGGATCGGCCTGAAAGTGCCCGAATCTGCCAGCAATCTACGGGCGTGGCATGCGCGCGTGAGCGCGCGGCCAAGTGCGGCGGCCTGAGGCATCAACAGGGGCTAAAGAGTCTAGAGCGGGCTCCAGCCTTCATTGGACTCAGCATCGTCCGAGGGCGGAGGGGCTTCCTCACGGTCGCCTGTGAGGCCGAGTTTTTCGGCGATGGCATAGAGGGCGGGTTTCACGCCTTCGCCGGAGACGCCGGAGAGCAGGAGCGGTTTGCCCTTGTAGGCTTTCTTCAGCGCCTTCACCTGTTCCTTCACGAGTTCAGGCGTGAGCGCGTCGATCTTGTTCAGCGCGACGATTTCGGGACGGGCAGCGAGGTCGGGATCGTAGGCGGCGAGTTCCTTGCGGATGGTCTTGTAGGCGCCAGCCGGATCGTCCTGCGTACAGTCGATCAGGTGGAGCAGCACCTTGCAACGCTCGACGTGGCCGAGGAAGCGGTGGCCGAGACCTGCGCCTTCGGCCGCGCCTTCGATGAGGCCCGGAATGTCGGCAAGGACGAAGCGCGTCGAGGTTCCGAGATCAACCACGCCAAGACCAGGGTGAAGCGTCGTGAACGGATAATCCGCGATCTTCGGATGAGCGGCAGTCGCGGCGGCGAGGAAGGTGGACTTGCCCGCATTCGGCAGGCCGACGAGGCCAGCGTCGGCGATGAGTTTGAGGCGGAGCCATATCCAGCGCTCTTCGCCCGGTGCGCCGGGGTTCGAGCGGGCGGGGGCCTGGTTGGTTGAGGTCTTGAAGCGCAGGTTGCCCCAGCCGCCATTGCCGCCTGCGGCGAGCAGGACTTTCTGGTCCGGCTCCGTCAGGTCCGCGATCAGGGTTTCCTGATCTTCCTCGTAGATCTGCGTGCCGACCGGCACCATCAGGATCGCGTCGTCGCCTTTCGCCCCGAAGCGGTTGCGGCCCATGCCGTGGCCGCCCTTCTTTGCCTTGAAATGCTGCTGGTAGCGGAAGTCGATCAGCGTGTTGAGGCCCTCGACAGCCACCGCCCAGACATCGCCGCCGCGTCCGCCATCGCCGCCGTCCGGGCCGCCATACTCGATGAACTTCTCGCGCCGGAACGAGACAGCGCCCGCGCCGCCGTCGCCGGAGCGGATATAGACTTTGGCTTGGTCGAGGAACTTCATGGTTGGGCTCTTATCCGGTTCAGGCGATCCGCGCCATCATCATGTGGTCGGCGGCCTCGCCCCGGCCGGCGCTGAAGCGGCGGTCGCGGCCACAGGGCAGGAAGCCGACCTTGGAGAGGACGCGGCCGGACGCCGGGTTGTCTGTGAAGTGGCCGGCCACCAGGGCGCGGCCACGGCCGGTCGCCTCGAGCCAGCGGATGAGGGCAGCGGCCGCTTCCGTGCAGTGGCCCTGGCCCCAAGCGTCGGGGGCGAGCCAGTATCCGATCTCGAAGGGCAGGCTCGTGTCTGTACGGTCCGCGCCGATCACGCCGGCGAGGGCGCCATCGAGCGTGATGGCATAGACATGGTTGGTGTCGGCCTCGCGGCCGCGTTCGTGGGTCATGATCCAGGCGAGGGTCTGGGCTTTTGTCTGGCCGGGGGGCACGCGGGCGAGCATCCGGTGGATCCGCGGATCGGCCACCAGTTCGGTGATCTGGCCGCTGTCCTGCGGGGTGATGGGCCGCAACAGCAGCCGGCTGGTCCTGATCTCTGTCTCACTCATGGCGTCCTCTCGGGAATGGCCTTGGGTGGGGGAGGGCGAAATGAAAAGGGGGAGACAGTGGCCTGCCTCCCCCCGGAAACTGGTCGTCCTTCACAGCGACCCGGCCACTCGTCTTGACGAGGCCGGAGGCTGTGTCCGGCCGTTACTCTGCGGCGTCCGCCATCGGTACCACGTTCACGTAAATTCGGCCGCCCGACTTGTGCGCAAACTCGACCTTGCCGCCCTTGGTGGCGAAAATGGTGTGGTCCTTGCCCATGCCGACGCCTTTGCCGGGGAACTTCTGAGTGCCGCGCTGACGCACGATGATCATGCCCGGAACAACGGTTTCGCCGCCGTATTTCTTCACGCCGAGATACTTGGGGTTAGAATCGCGACCGTTCCGCGAAGAGCCGCCTGATTTCTTGTGAGCCATAGTCCGCTCCTCTTACCTGTCCTGTTGGATAGCCGGCTGGTCCGGTTCCCGTGAAAATTACGCTTCGGTGGTGCCTTCGGCGGCGTCAGCCTTTGGCGCAGCTTTCTTGCGCGGTGCGGCTTTCTTCTTCTCGCCATCGGCGCTGATGCCGGTGATCTTGATTTCCATCAGGTCCTGACGGTGACCGATCGTGCGGCGGTAGGTCTGGCGCTGACGCTTCTTGCGGGTGATCAGCTTGGGGCCACGCACGTCGGCAGCGACTTCAGCGGTGACCACGGCGCCAGCCACGGTGGGGGCGCCGATGGTGATGCCGGCGCCTTCGCCGATCATCAGAACCTGGTCAAAAGTGACCGTATCGCCGGCCGCAGCCGACAGCTTTTCGATGACCAGCGTGTCGCCTTCTGACACTTTGTACTGCTTGCCACCTGTCTTGATGACCGCGAACATGGGCGGAACCTTCCGGATTGTAGTCTGGTAGAAAAGGGGAAGCCGCCGCACCCGGCAGGGCGCAGCAACCGAAGCGCGGGGTAAACAGCAAAATGGCGGCGGTGTCAAATCCGCAGTTCAGGCACAGCGATGAGCCGGAATCGCCTGTGAACACTGGGATTTAGCTGTACCGGAAGTCATCCGCGCCTCGCCGGCACTGGCAGAAAAACGTTCATTCTTGACTGTTCAGTCCAAAAAGTGCATTGGGCCGGTATGGCAAGACCACGGGAATTCGATCACGACGTCGCCCTTGACGGCGCCATCGCCGTGTTCCGGGAGCAGGGATTTGAAGGCGCCTCGACGACTGACCTGACGCGCGCCATGCAGATCGGCCGGCAGAGCCTTTACGATACGTTTGGCGACAAGTGGCAACTCTATCTGGCCACGCTGAAGCGCTACCTCACCCAGGAGACCGATGCCCAGCTGGCAGCATTGCGAACGGGCCCCCGCGCAATTGACGGGGTCGAAATCCTGTTGGCGCGCGCGCGGGCCAAGGCCGGCGAGGCCTGCCTCAACGTTGGCGCCACGTGCGAATTCGGGCGCCGTAAGCCGGACGTCTTAGCCATCCAACAAGCGGCAGCGCGGACACTGCGCGCGGCAATCGTTGCACGGCTACGCGAGGCCAAAGCCGAGGGTGACGTGACGGAGGCGGTCGATGCCGGCGAGGGGGCCGACTTCCTGCTCGCCACGATCAACGCCATCCGCATCGCCGCGCGCGGGGGTGCAGGGGCAGTGCAGTTGCAGTCGGTTGCCGAGTTTGCCTTGCGTGCCCTGCGCGCGGCCTGATCAGGCGGCAGTCCCCTGCCAGGTCGCCCGAGCGGGGGCGGCTGCGCAGACGCGGTCGCGTCCGGATTTCTTCGCTTCGTAGAGCGCTTCGTCGGCGGCTGTCAGAAGGGTGTAGAGACTGTCGCCCGATGCGAACCGGGCGAGGCCGATGCTGGCCGTCGGCCGAAGCGCCGCGGGAACTCGGCCTGCGCAGATGGCAGAGAGGCCGGTGCGCAAGCTTTCGGCAAACAGGCGCGCGGCAGGCAGTCCTTCACCGGGCAGGAGGATGGCGAATTCTTCTCCGCCAATACGTCCTGCGATCATGCCCGGTCGGTGGAAGGCCGCAATATACTGACCGAACAGCGCAATTACGCGGTCGCCAACTGCGTGGCCGAAGCCATCATTGATGTACTTGAAGTGATCGAGGTCGGCGACGAGGATGCACGCTGGCTGGCCATCTTCCGCGCACCGCTGGAGCGTGGTGGCCGCCTTGGCCTCGAAGCCGCGCCGGTTGAGCAGCCCAGACAGCGGATCGGTGCTGGCCTCGCGTTTCAGTTCGGACAGGAGATCGATGGCCACGGCGACCAGCAGGTTCAAACTGACCATCACCGAGATGACCGCCTGGCTGAACTGTACGGTGGTCCAGTAGAGCGAATAGCGGAACATCGTTTCCGTGCCGAAGGTGCCTTCGATCCAGAAGATCGCCAGCGGGCGCAACATGAAGTTTGCCGTGGCGGCCAAGCTTAACCAGAACAGGAGCTGGTCGACGAGGTGGCGCTTGGGCACGGTCCAGAGGTGGGCGGCGAGGACGGCAGACATGAGGCCAAGGGCAGTGCTGACCGTGAACACACGGCCGCCGAGGCTTGGGTCAGCGTAAAGGAACCAGACAACGCCTGCGAGCCCGGCCAACATGAGGGCGCCGAACAGGCGGTGGGGCGGCGAAACGACAAAGCGCATGAGGATCGCGGCGGACAACAGCCATGCCGACCCAAAGAAGCAGGCGTTCGACAGGATACGCTCGGTGTGGCCGGGCAGGGCGGGCAGCACGTCCTGGATCATGAAGCCCATGGCGTTTGCCACGTAACCGGCGGCGGCGACCGCGAGATAGTGCCGGGCGCGCTGGTTCAGCCACAGGATCCCGAATGCGGCGGCCAGAAGCAGGCTGATCGCCGGGTTCAGTAGCATTACGAAGATCTGGGCGCTCATGCCGGGACATCCTTCCGTCAAGGCCGGCATACTTGCAGAACATGGAAAAGGGCCTGTTTCGGCGGCCTGTTAAATTTTACCGATCGGGCGGCAGGGGGAATTGGCAATCCTGCGCTTGCGCTCGGGCCGAGTCCGCGATAGTTGACCGCCCTTCTAAGACCCCGGCGCGGAGAGGTGGCGGAGTGGTCGATCGCGCCGGTCTCGAAAACCGGTATGGGTGCAAGCCCATCGAGGGTTCGAATCCCTCCCTCTCCGCCAGTTTTGGATCTCTTTCGGAATTTCAGTTCCGAGCCGACTTCAGAACCTTTGATCTAAGTTCATCCATCAATCGCAGGTGGGCGAGGTGTGTTGATGAAGAGCCGACGGCGCGTCGCTAGCCTGGCGATATGCCGAGTGAGTCTTGGTCAGATGCTGAGAACGATCTGATCGCCGCGCTTTACTGCGATTTTTAAGTGGACGCTCAGAAGGATCGGCCGAATTCAAGCACCAAAACATCAGTGCCGTTCTGAAGGCGCTCGGTTAGGACTGGATACAGGGCTACAAGCCGGCGTTTAACTTCCAAATGCCGTTGGCGGATGCCGTCGCGCGCTGGATTGCCCTGAATGCTGCCTCGACTGCCCGGTCGTTGATTGCGGGGGCATCAACGGGCGTTCACGAGCGGCGGTTGCTTTGGGTAGGGCCTGCGCCGACTCAATCCAACGAGCCCCCGCCGCAAGAGCTCGAGCAGATGCTTCACGTTGCATGCAAATCTGATTTGGCGGGTCGCGACGCGCGCAATCGTGCGCTCGGGCGGGCGGGTGAAGAATGCGTCCTGTTCCATGAGCGCGGCGTGCTTATGGCTGCTGGCCGCGGCGACCTCGCAGGCAAAGTGAGGTGGGTTTCAGAGGAAGACGGCGATGGTGCGGGCTACGACATCGAGAGCTTCGCCCCGGGCGGGAGCCCGCGCCTGATAGAGGTCAAGACGACGAATGGGGGGCGGACGCCTTTTCATATCACCCGAAATGAACTCGCGGTAGCTGACGAGCGCCGATCAGAGTGGTGCCTTTTCAGGCTCTGGAACTTCTCGCGCGAACCGAAGGCTTTTGAAACTTATCCGCCTCTGAATGCCCATGTGTCGTTAACGGCCACATCATTTCAGGCGAGTTTCCACTGACAAAGATTTCACGTGGAAAGGCGATTATCATGCCTAAGTTCGGCACAAGCTTGACCTGCAGGAATTCGCATCAGTCCATTCGTCTGTACGCAAACATTTGAAACACTAGAGAGATATAGAGAAGAGGGCCGGATTGAAATCCTTACGAGACGCCGCCCTTTGCGGATGACTTGAACTTCTCAGTATTTGACGACTACTGAATTTAACAACTACTGACCCGAGATTAGTGGAGACGAGTTCGAGTTAGACTGACAGCACCTGGATTGCAGTTTAGGCGGGTCCGCCCCGACTGCTCGTCCCCCCATCAGGGTTTTCATCTGGTGCGGAACCGCTCCGCTGCCTTACTTGTTCTTGCCAAGCCTTGGTTGCTGATCGATCGCTGACACCAGCAGGTCGAAGCCAAACCTGAACTCGTCGACGTCATTGTAGCGGCCATCTGCGAGAACAGCGGCTAGCGTAATCAGTTGCGGAAACTGTGCCGGATCCACGCGTGCGAGGAAATGCGTTGCCACAGACGACACGTCTCCAGGCGCGAAAGGCGTATTCTGCTCCATGACATGGAAGCCGTAAATATAGCTGTCCATGACGCAAAGGGCATAGAATGCCTGCAGGTGATTGAAACCGTCCGCACACAGCGTTTCAAGCGATGCCTCGATCAGAGACAGATTGTTCGGCCCTGGAGCAAGACGCGACAGCGTAAGCGCGACCGACCAGGGATGCCGGCGAAATACGGCGTGCATCGATGTCGCTCTCTGCGTCATCGATACTTTCCAGTCGCCCGATGCAGTGGGACGCTCAATCATCGCGAAAATTTTGTCGACGACGGCGTCCAGCAGGTCTTCCTTGCTCGAAACATGATTGTACAGCGACATAGCTTCGACGCCGAGCTCGCTGGCGAGCGCGCGCATGGAGAGCTTCTCGGCGCCCAGCTCATCAGCAAGCTTGATCGCAGTCTTGACGATCCGTTCACGCGTGAGTCCGCGGCGCGGCTGTGTGGGCTTGCTCATTGATGCAGATTCGATCTTGACGAACTTACAGTGTAAGTATTATGCGTTATTTGGAAGTCAGCGTCCTCATGGTGGAAATACGGACATGCGCCAGCCGAAAAGATGTGTGGACGCTTCCTGTGTCGCAGGCGAAGGGCTCTCGAGCCGCGCGGCGAAGCGGCAAGACTTTGATCCTCTCCGCCGAGCAGCTTCGGTTCATGCCCTCGCGAGGGATGCCAGCCGTTGTAGTTCGCAGATTGCCGCATTACTCCCCCCTGTTCGGTCCGTGGCATCAAACAGTGTCAAACGCCTCAATACAAGCGGCATGACGCGCGCCAGTTTTTCAGCCTGTTCAGTTAGCGTCGGGACTGCACGGGATGGGCCCAACGCAGGGTGGCGCTTTCCGCCCTCTCATGCCGGCCTTTCCCCTGCTTTCCGCAGAACTGCAAACGCCGTCATGCGGGGCCATTCAGGCGCACGAGCGGCATGCTGGCCGCTCGTGAATCTCAAGGGAGCCTCTTGATCCCCAAGAACATTGACTGCGCCAGTCAGCGACGGGCGCCTCTGTAAAGTCCGCCTGCGGATATTCCTCCCAAACCCAATAGGTCCAATCCATGATCATACTTCGACAGGCCGCCGCCGGCCTGAACCAGATTGCTTGTGCCCTCATTCTGCTCTGTCTCTTCTTCGCTGCTTCTGCGCTTGTCCCGCTCAAGGCGGGTGCAGAAGGTGGTTGCCCGACAGGTCAGTACCCGATTGGCGGCGGGCAGGGCGGATGGACTGGCTGTGCACCGATCCCCGGATATGGTGAGGGGGGCGGATCAGGTGGCGCGGGTGGCGGCGTTGTGTATATCCCGCAGCGTTGGGTATCGGTGGTACGCCATCCCGCTGCAACCGACGTCTTCGCCGTGAGCCGCGCCGAGACAAATGGCGAGGCAGAACAGAAAGCGCTCGACCTTTGCTACTCCATGATGGGGGATGGCTGCGAAATCGCGGCGACGTACGGTGACGGATCTGTCGCGGTTGTTGTCGATGTCTATGGGTACTTCTGGGCTGGTTTAGGCCCAAATTCAGGAAGCGCAAGAAAAGCAGCCTTGAACGCCTGTTACGGAAGCGGTTCAGGACCTTGCGAACACTTCAAGACGTTCAAGTCGAAGGAAAAGCTGAAGACGCCTGGCTATCCTCCAAACGTCTATGTTCCAGCTGAGTCGGAGACTCTGCGAAAGCAATCGGCGTACATTGTCAGCGCTAGCCCAGTACAAATTGGTTCTGCCTCGAAGTTTCCTGTCAGCGTCGTCACCGGCCAGCCTTCTCTTTCTGCGGCCGAGACCGCCGCGATGAGCCTTTGCAAGCGCAATGGCGGAGTAAACTGCCAGATCTGGCAGCCCGGCTACGGCGGTATCATCGCGATCTACCGGATGCGGTCGGGCAAGTTCATGGGGTACAACGCGCGAAACGAGACCGCCCTCGTCAAAGGTATAGATGCCTATTGCAAAGCGCAGAATGACGCGCCTTGCGAGATCCTGAACCGGTTTTCTGTCGGGTCGCCGAGTGAAATTCTCCTGCACCTCGATGCGGAGTGAAAGTGATGATCGCATTGTCCAGACTGTTGAGCGAGAAAAGAATGAAGTATCTGATCAGTCTGCTGATCATTTATTTCCTGACACTCAGTGGCGCGCCTGCCTTTGCCAGGCAGTCGTGGGAAAACACCACGAACCAGCATCCGGGTTGCCCTCCGGGCCACACTCCCATCAGTGGTCCAGGTTGGCATAATTGTGCACCCATTCCTGGCTGGGAGGAGCAAACACAACAGGCACCGGTCGCCGCGCCTCCGCGGAAGGTCAAGGCTCAACCTGCTCTTGCCGTAGTCTGGCATCCCGCCGCCAACGAGGTGTTTGCCGCCTCAAAGATGGCCGACGAGACGAGTGCATTCAGCTTGGCGTTTCAGGCATGCGAGACTGTCATGGGAGAGGGTTGCGCGCCGGCGGACAGCATAACCGGCGGGGTGATTGCTATCGGTCTGGATGACGAAGGGAATTTTCATTCCTTTTCAGACACGACGGAACGCAAAGCCACAAAGGGCTTGCTTGCAAATTGCAAGTCGCCTGACCGAGACTGCCGCGTACACCGGGTATTCAAGGCGAAAGACACGTTCGACTATGCCGGTCAGAAATCCAACATTTTCATGCCGACCGATGTAGAAAGCACCCGCAAGCTTTTTGCAGCTGGATACCGGCCAGAAACAAACCCGACTGAGGCACATCTGCGCTTCGGTTTGTGGCTCGCGACGGGATACAGAAGCATGGCGGAGGCGGAAAGTGCCTCGAAATCAGCATGCGAGCGCGACACCGGACAAGTCTGCAGGGAGATGGTCAATGCTGCAGATGGTCTGATCGGTGTCTACCATGACAAGGACGGCTTGCCTTACACCGTATTCGGCCGAGACACCGAGGTGCTCAAGTCGAAGATGAACCCTTACTGTTCATCCCAGAAGATTGCGCCCTGTAATCTGACCTATTCATTTGATGTGCGTACACGGAACCTGTTCATGGTTCAGCTTGTCAAGTGAAGCATGTCGGACGGGCGCAATCTCTTCCCAACCTTTAGCTAGTGAAAGTCCATCAGGGATGTATATCTCCTCGCTACTTCGGTCCCAGGAAAGTCTGTTATTCCCTATACTGAGGGCTTTGATCATCTCTTTTCTGTGTGCCTGTTTCTTTGCCAGTGATCCTGCAGAAGCGCGCAGTTGTCCTGAAAACCACGAAGCGGTCGTGACGCCCCAGGGCATCGACTGCAAGCCTTTGGCCATCTACACTGAGCGGCCATCGGGCAAAGCCAAGCCTGCAAGGCCTGCGAAGCAGAAGCCTTGGGTATTCGTGGTCTGGCACCCGGACTTCAATGATGTATTCGCGGCGACTGGCTATCCGGACGGCATGAGCGCATTGACAGCTGCCCTGCAAGCTTGTTCGGCGATTGCGGGCGAAGGCTGTACCCCGGCCACCAGTGCCGAAGGAGGGGCAGTAGCGGTCGCGCGTGAGGCAACAGGGTACTTCGCCGCTGCCGACGGCGAAACGTCCGCCAAGGCACGCTCGGCTGTGCTGAAACACTGCGAAGCCCGGAACGTCAGCTGCGAGATCTATCGTGTCTTCAAAGCCAACGAAAAATTCGGCCTCCGGGGCGTTCCGGAGAACATTTATGTGCCCGTCGACATAGACGGATCGAGAAAACGCTACGGCGTCATTGCCGGCGTCCCGGAAACGGCGTCACAGAAGCCCGGTCAACTGAAGCTCTGGATTGCAACTGGAGACCCATGGCTTGATCGGGCAAAGCAGCTCGCAATCGGCAACTGCGAGGCTGCAACGGGGCTCAGCTGTGAGATACTCTTCCAGGGGACGGATGGATTGATCAGCATCTTCAAAGGCAGTGATGATGTTGTTAGCGCACAGTGGGGGCTGACCGATGCCGCAGTGCAGCAGGGCATCAAGCAAGCGTGTGCGAACCTTAAGATACGCGATTGCCGGATCCTCCAGACCTTTGACGTAACCCAGTACAAGGATGAGGTGCTCGGCCCCTTTTAGCCCTAGATTGTTCCTGCGTTTTTCTGGTTCGCGCCTGATCCTGCAGGGACATGCGACCACAGCCGATCCGATTCGCAAACATGAAACTCGACAACAAGAACATCCTCCTGATTGACGGCGCCGGCGCCACGCTGAGCGCTCTTTCCACCGGCTTGCTTTTGCCGCTGCTGTATCCATGGACTGGCGTACCTCTGCATGTCTCGCTGCCTCTGGCCTTTTTGGGACTGGCGTTTGCCGCATGCTCGGTGACCTGTTTCTGGCTTGTAAAAAATCCGGGGCCCGCGTTGCTGATGACGGTGATGGGCGCAAACCTGCTCTACTGTGTGGTTTCGGTAGTGATCATTGTCAGTCTTGACGGTATCAAGGACTGGGGAAGGGCCTTTCTTTTCGCCGAGGCGCTGGTCGTTGCGGCAGTGATTGGTCTTGAAGCCGCTATCCTGAGGCGCTCGTACTGAACGAGCCTTTCATGTGGTGCTGGCAACCGGTTCGGTTGGTAAGAGCCCACGACATTCGCTGAAGCGCCGGAAAGCGGCGAACTCCCGCCGGGCAACGGCGGCTTTGACGAGCGACACGAACGGATTGACCTTGTCGTATGGCTGCCTGCGCCTTAAGCGCTAATCTGAGCCTGGCCCTCGGTCACCTGCCGGCCATTCGAACAACTTCGACATGCCTGAAGCAGCTGATCGATAGAGCTTTGCGGCCTGCAATGACATTCCGGCCCTGGTCTCTTTCGCGTGTCTCAGTGCCCGAAGCTGCCTCACTGCAAATTAATCAGGTTCAACCGCACGCCTTGAGAATAGGAAGGCCGCCTCGACCGTTGTTGCTTTCGAATTCCCAAGGAGGACCGAATGAAACAAACATGGATGAAGGGCCTGATGTCTGCAGCTTCGGTGCTGCTGCTCATGAGCCTGCCGGCGATTGCGCAAACCGACACGGCAAATGGTTCGAACGCGGTTGTCAGCGGCGACGACATAGGCCCTGACGGCCTGAAACTGCGCGGCGATGGCTCCATCGACGATAACAGCGATGACAGTTCGGATGACGACATTGGTCCGGATGGTCTGAAACGTCGCGGCGACGGCTCCATCGATGACAACAGCGACGACAGCTCGGATGACGACATTGGTCCGGATGGCCTGAAACGCCGCGGAGACGGCTCCATCGACGACAACAGCAACGACGGCTCGGATGACGACATTGGTCCGGACGGCCTGAAACGCCGCGGAGACGGCTCGATCGACGATAACAGCGACGACAGCTCGGATGACGACATCGGCCCGGATGGCCTGAAACGTCGTGGCGACGGCTCCATCGACGACAACAGCAATGACAGCGACGACAACGATGATGATCGCGGCGGGCGCGGCAACGACGATGACGACAGCGACGATGATGATCGCGGCGGTCGGGGCGGCTCTGACGACGACTCGGAGTCTGACGACCGCTCGGAGTCGCGTTCAGAAACCCGGCGTGAAAGCCGGACGCGGGACGATGACGGTGAGCATCGTGAGCGCGAGCGCTCCAGAGACCGCGATCGTGACCGTGACCGGGACCGCGACAGGGACCGTGACCGGGATCGGGACAGAGACCGGGATCGTGACCGGGGCGACCGCGACTGACCTGAAATGAGAATGCGGGCGGGTGCATGTTACCGGAAAGACGAATCCGGTTCCTGCGCCCGCCACGCCATTCTAGTTCACAAACATAAACAAGTGAGGGGACAACCAGATATGAAACAATTTATGAGGTATCGTCCGGCCGTAGCGGCTGCACTGGTGTGCATCATTGCAGCACCGTCCGCCTTGGCTGATACGAGTGTACAGTTTGGCACCGGCTTCGAGTATGCGTCCGGCGAGTTCGGGGCGACCGAAGATACCACCATCTACGAGGTACCTTTTTCAGTCCGCCTGAAATCGGGCAACTGGACCTTCCGGGCGAAGGTTCCGCTGGCGGCGGTGGATGGCCCGGGCGGCGTTGTTCCGGGCGACGACAATGGCGGTGAGCGCGACAATAGCGGCCCTGGCGGCGGCGGGGATGATGACGATGATGGTGATCCGACCACCAATCCCGGGATCGACGAGTTCGGTCTCGCGGATGTGACGTTGTCGGGCACTTACACCTTCAACCTCACGGAAAATGCCTATCTTGATGCCACTGCAAAGGCGACACTGCCAACCGGCGATGAGGAAAAAGACCTGGGAACCGGCGAGTCTGATTTTGCCTTCCTGGCAGAACTCGGAACCGACACGGATGCTGGCGGTATTTATGTCCAGGGTGGCTACAAGCAGCGCGGCGGCGCAACGCGTGAGGACGGAGCCCTTGCACTTGTAGGCGGCTATGCCCGTCTCTCGGACGGTATCCTTGTCGGCGCGGATGTCAGCTGGGCAGAAGCAGTCGTGGCGGGCGGCGATGACCTGTCTTCGGCAACCGCCTATACGAGCTTCCGCCTGAGCGACTCCATCCGCCTCTCGCTCTTTGCAGAAAAGGGATTGAGCGACGCCAGTGCGGATCTCGCAGCCGGCGTTGGCATCACCTGGCGCACCAATTTCCGCAGGCCATTCGAACGGCGCTGATCTTCCATCCGTCCGGGTACAAACAAAAAGGCCGGGCACTCGCCCGGCCTTTTCTTGTTGCGGCACAAGTCGGATCAGTCCCAACCCTTTGCAATCGCCTCGCGCTCACGTCGGGCATCATAGACTTCATTCACGCCGAGCGCTGAAATCGCGGCTTCAATCCCTGCCGGCACTTCGCCAGCTGCCGTCGCATAACCACCTTCCGCGATCGGGGCAGTCTTCGCGGTTGCTTCGATTGCCCAGCTGTTTCCATCCTGCATGCAGCCTACAGCCATGATGGCGCCGGTCTGGAACTGCCGGCAGGCGCGTCCGTCATTGCTTTGAAAGCTCAGCAACACCGCGCTTGGCTGGCCTGCGACGTCACCGACCGATCCTGATGAGACGCCGTTGAGGAAGGCGGCGAGCGGCTGGCCGGCCTGAAGGCCCTCGGCAGACGCGACCATCACGGGCGTCTCCACATCTGCCATCTGAAGGCTCACGGCGCCGAACCAACCCGCAAGGATGCCCGCCAGTGCTGCGCCGCCGGCAGAGCCTGCAAACAGCCACCGCATGCTGAATGCCGACCGGCGGCGTTCGGCTGGCTCGGCGAGCACGCGCACTAGCCGCTCAGGCGGGTCGGCGTGATACGTGGCCAGGAAGGCTTGCCCGAGCCGGCTGTGCGATCCCTGGATTGCCGCCAAAGCGGCCCGCGCTGCGGCATCGCTTTCCAGGAGCCGCTCGACTTGCCGGCGCTGGGCTTCGCCGAGTTCACCGTCCGCATAAGCCGACAGGAGTTCAAACTGTTCATCAGTCATGGCTGGAGACGTCTTTCTTGCTTGAATCCAGATTGGCGATCAGCAGCCGCCGGGCCCGGGCGAGGCGGCTCATCACCGTACCGGCCGGTATGGCAAGGGCTTCGGCCGCTTCGGAATAGGACAAGCCTTCTATGCTCACCAAGGCCAGGACAGCGCGGCAATCGTCCGGCAGGAGCTGCATGGCCTTACGGACGTCTGCGAGTTCGATCCGCGCCGGAAAGCTGATCCGCCCGTCCTCCCCTTGGGTCGAAACCACATCTGGCAGCCCGGGGGCGTGCCGGCGCCGGACAGTCTGCTTGCGGCGTTCATCGAGCCAGATCGTCTGCATCATCCTGTACATCCAACTATCGAGCCGCGTACCTGGCTCGTACTGAGCCTGGCGGCGCATGGCGCGTTCAAGGGCGTCCTGGACGAGGTCGTCTGCGGCATCCGCCGAACCTGTCAAAGCATGCCCGAACCGCCGAAGACGTGGCAGGAGCAGGATCAGTTCCGACCTGAAGCTTGAAGCGCGACTATCCATCAACACAATGACAACAACGTGCGAAGCGCCAAACCTATTCTGGCGTTCGCAGCAAATATTTTGCTACGGCTTAGTCAAACAGAATGCTATAAATAACAATATGTTGCGTCTTCCAGCCTCCTTGACAGCGCTCGCCCTATGCCTCGCGATGACGGGCACCGCCGCCGCGCATGGCGACGACCGTGCCGAGCGGGCGGACAGGGGCGAGCGTGCAGACCGCGCCGATCGCGCGGAACGTGACCGTGCGCGCGATGCCGACAAGATTTCAAGAGATCGCGAGCGCGAAACTCAGAAGGCGAGTGAGCGCGCCGGCAAGGACCGCGATACCGGTGCAGGCGGCTCAAGCTCGGATGCTGGGTCCGCGAGTGATTTGCGCACGGTCGAGGGCGAGGCTGAACCCGTAGCCAGCGAAGACCGCGTTGCGGGCGAACAGGATGACGGCCGCGAAAGCATCGAAGAAAAATCGGACAGTTCCGGTTCAGGCAGCGGCGATACGCTTGAAGACGAGTCCGATTCATCCGGTTCCGGCGACCGGGAAGATGACGAGAGTTTGGACGAAGATAATTCGGGTCCGGACGATGACAGTGACGCAGAAGAAGATGACGAACGCGACGACGAAGAAGAAGACGAAGCGGACGCAGACGATAGTGGCGAAGACGACAGCCAGGCTTCCGCAACGCTGATCTCCGGCGATGATGGCCACCTGTACCGTGACCGTGAAGTTCTTGTCCTGCTGCCGGAGCCTGAAGAACTGGAACGCTTGAGTGCGGCGGGTTTCACTATCATCGAGAAGCGCGAGCTCCGGCGCGACGGTGGGCTATTGATCCGGGTTGGCTATGCCGAGGACATCAAGGCAGTTGACGCCGTGTCGGAAGTTCGCAGGCTCTATCCGTCTGCAGCGATCGATCTCAGTCATGTCTACAAGACTAGTTCCGAGCCGGCAGGCAGCGCGGCGGTGCAGCCACTTCCCCAAAAGCTCGACGACCGGCGCTCGGATGTGAGCATTGCCGTGATCGATGGATTTTCGAGCAGCAGCCTGCCAGACGGCGTCGAGCTGAAGTCTTTTGTGAAGCGGCGCTCAAACCTGCCACACGGCGCGCAGGTGATGTCGGTTCTGCTCGATGATCTCCGGCTGATGGGAGAAGGGCATCCCAAACGCTTGCTTGCTGCCGATGTTGCTGAACAGTTCAAGGATTCGAGCGTGCAGGCGTCGGCTTACAATCTGGTGGATGCCTTGGACTGGGCCGCCTCCGAAGGGGCGGACATTATCAACATCAGCCTCGCAGGACCACCTAACCAGGTGCTCTCAGCCGTACTGGACAGTCTTGAAGACGAGGGCATCATGATGTTTGCGGCCGTCGGAAACACGGGCCCCGCATCGCGCCCTGGCTATCCTGCCGCCTATGGCTCCGTCGTTGGGGTGACAGCTGTAACCAGCAATGGCGCGCCGTACATGTACGCAGCGCGCGGCGAGGAAGTGGAACTGTCCGCGCAAGGCGTCGGCATTCGCCTTTCGCCGGAGTCCGACGTTCTCTCCGGCACCTCATTTGCGGTTCCGAGAGTGGTGGCCCTTGCTGCCTGGCTTATGGAGGCTGCGCCGGCAGATGATCACAGGCAGGGTCTCAGAGACCTGGCCCGCGATCTCGGGGAACCTGGCCGCGATGATGTCTATGGTTATGGCCTCGTCCCAACGCCGGACGAGTTGAAGCACGACTGACCTGACCGCGCAGAAAAAAAGATGCACCGCGTGAGAATAGGTCGCCGCTCCGGAACGTTGTTTCAATGTCAGGCGGCCCATGGTTCCCCATTCCGCGTTGCTCGCCTGATCCGCTGACGCACCGAGTGCCTGTCCCGGCATCTCCGGAAAACCGGCGGCAGAAGGCTACAGACCCTTCTGCCGGAAGAAGAGCAGACAAACGTCCCCACCCAATGTCTGGCTTCGATTGGCGCGTCAGCGGAAGGCGCGGCGCAAGACCTTGAAACGCCTCAGCACACCCGGCGCACACTCAAATTCATCCTCGGCTTCCCCGGCAAACGGAAGTCAGAAACCGACGCCGATTCTGAAATTGATCCGGCTTGCATCTTCCTTGTCGCCCACGGCGTCCCAGGCGATGGGGGAGGCGGTTTCCAGCTGCAGATCAACTGGTCCGATGTCCGCACGCACGCCGCCGCCGCCCGACATCAATCCTCCACCGCCATAGCCCGTCCCGAACTGGTCAACCCAGCCGCCATCCAAGAATGCGTAGGGCTCGAGACGGTCAAGCCAGCTTGCCGGTTCGGTAAAATCATACCCGAGTTCCGCTGACGCAAGTACGCCCTGATCGCCTGACAAAACATAGGGATCGTATCCGCGCCCTATGAAAGCGCCGCCCAAGGTGATCTCTTCAGTCGATGGCAAAGGGCTGCTCGTCAACTGGCCGGATATCGCCAGGCGAAGCAGAAGGTTTCCGGACGGACTTCCAGTCCAGTTGACCCATCCGCGTACGGAAGAAAAGTCGCTGTCTGCATCCGGCCGCGACGACAGGCTCCTGTCGGAACCTCCTGCGCCGAACATGCCAACGCCTTGTCTGGCCTGCACACCTGAACGAAGCCAGCCGTTATAAAGCTTTATGGATGAAGCAAGGCTCGCCGACAGTGTAACCACAGAGTCGCTGGCCAGCAGCGTATCCTGATAGTCGTGCTCTACGTCGACATACTCGATTTGCCCCTCCAGCCAGGCGCTGGAGCCTCTCAACCTGCGCAGGGGATGGCTGACCACAGCTGAAACGTACTGGCTCGTGATCTCCTGCGTATTGAAATCACGATGTGAGCCGACCTGGCTCTGGCTCCTGGCGACGAGCGCAGAGACGCGTGTTCCCTTGCGGTTGATGCCAATACTGTAAGCGAGACTTGCGCCAAGAAGTTCGTCCGGATCGACCGGATTTGACTGGATCATCGCGGTCACGGCATCGGAGTCATTGAACAATGCCGACGTATCCAGCACCATCCGCCCACGGAGCGGTCCGATATTCGAGGACCCGGAATTGTCCACTGCAAACCGGATTCGGCTTTGGGCTTCCTCTGTGACGCGAACGAGAAGGACCCTGCGGTCGTTCTCAACAACAAACTCGGCGCTGTTCACAGTGATGGCAGGCAGGTCATTCGCCAGAAGGAGTTGGCGTTCCAAATCCGCCTGCATGACCACTTTGCCCTTCAGTTCCGAAAGCAGGGCGTTCAGCGCTACATTGGTCGAACCTTCGATCCTCACGTCATCGATGGCGCCGACCATGAGGATGACCTTGACGATCCCGAGATCGACGGTCTGCGGCGGAACATACGCATAGGCCAGCGCCAGACCGTTCTGTTGGGCCGTCGTTGCAATTTCCTGGGCCAGCCGGGCGAGGTCGGCGGAGCTGGCTTCGGTGCCAAGGAACGGCTCGATCGCCTTCTCGAAAATGGCGTGATCGAGGTCTGCCGAGGACTCAATCAGCACGGACCCGACGCGGAAGGTGCCGCCGGTGGGCTCGGTTCCCGTTGTCTCTGGGGCAGGGGTGAATGCCTCTCCCGGTTTAAGGCTCAGGATATCAGATTGAGGCGCTGATGACTGCTGCTGGTCTGGCAGGAGGTCGCGCAGTTTACCATCCAGGGCGTCAGCCATTTGCGCATGCGCTGGTATTGCCAGCAGCAACGCGGCGTTGAAAGCGGCTGATAGGCGGGACGCGTTTGGCAACATCAGTTATTGAGCGCGCGCTTTCGAGTGGAATTTTCCCACAACCTGCATGGGTCAAAATCGCTGCACATTGGTTAATGCGGTTTGTTCTCCAGCCTTCACGGTTCTTTAGCGCGTTGTTTTTAGGGGTGAGGCGCTGATGTTTCCGTATTGGGGCGGTACCGCAAATGACCAAACTGCTTTGTTCCCTGCGCGTCGCGCTGGCAATTGCGTTCTCCGGCATATTGCTTGCGCCTTTGGCGCACGCTGCGCCGAAGGTATGGCAAATTTCGGAAGTGACCGGTGAGGTTACGCTCGAAAGTGAAGGCGTTTCCCTTACGGCAGAGCGGGGCGCGACACTAAAGGCTGGCGACACGGTCACTACAGGTGCTGGCGCGCGGGCAGTTGTAGTTCGGGGTGGCGAGTATGTGATCGTAAGCCCGAAATCCCGTATACGGATTGCCGAGCCCGACGCTGCGGATCAGAAAACCCAGATATTCCAGTCTCTCGGCAGCGCGCTGTTCAAGATCGAAAAGAAAGAGTCGTGGGACTTTGGTGTCAAGACGCCTTACCTTGCGGCCGTCGTGAAGGGTACGACCTTCAATGTCACGGTAACAGACGCAGGTTCAACTGTTCAGGTCACGGAAGGCAAGGTTGAGGTTTCGACTCTCGACGGCGGTGCGTCTGACCTGATCGTGCCGGGTCGTATTGCGCGCGTTGATGCTGCCGACCTGGCCGCGCTGAACGTTCTGGGCGGCGACGCAAAAGTCATCCGCTCACCGGCGGCGCCAGCAATACCGTCAGGCGTCGGATCGGTGACGTCCGATGCCGCCAACGCTGAAGCCTCCCCTGCAGGATCTGTTGAAATCGGCGGCATCGGTCAGGCGGTCGGCGCGAATGGGGCCGGTGCAAGCGAGTTCGGCTTCCTCCCGGGCAATGGCCAGGGCGGCTTCTCGGGGCAGGTAGACTCTCCAATTGGCGGTGGCCCGGCAAGCGTATCGGCAGCCACGAACGGCCTCGTCGGCGGCAATCAATCCTTGGACCAACTGTTGGGGCAGGCGAACGAAGCTGCAGTCATTGCAAGCGGTAACGGTAACGGTAACGGTAACGGTAACGGTAACGGTTTGGCGCTCGACGCT
>CAZXQD010000001.1:21545-120141 GCA_964643405.1 uncultured Hyphomonas sp.
CGGTAACGGTAACGGTAACGGTAACGGTAACGGTAACGGTTTGGCGCTCGACGCTGGCAATAGTGGTAGCACAGGTAATGGCGGCGGACCTGTAGATCCGGTACCGGGCGCAGGATCGGGTGTCGGTGCAGGCAATAGCGGTGGCGCGAGCAACGGCGGCGGCCCTGTTGATCCTGGGGCAGGTGCAGGCGCAGGATTGGGCGGCGGCCCGGGCAATAGCGGTGGTGCAGGCAATGGCGGCGGCCCTGTTGATCTTGGAGCAGGTGCAGGCGCAGGGGCAGGGGCAGGCGCAGGTGCAGGCGCAGGATTGGGCGGCGGCCCGGGCAATAGCAGTGGTGCAGGCAATGGCGGCGGCCCTGTTAATCCTGGCGTAGGTGCAGGTGCAGGCGCAGGATCGGGCGTCGGCCCGGGCAATAGCGGTGGTGCAGGCAATGGCCCAGGATTCTCCCCGCAATAGTCGGGCCCAATAGCGTCGGCTCAACGACGCGCGCTGAACTCGCTCACTTTAGGCAACAATAAATCGTTTGCTGTTATGGCTTCTCGCGGGGCTTGGGCGCTTGGTGCGGCCAATGCACGAGCGCGGCGGTGGCCAAGATGATGCGAGACCTGTTCAAACATGCCGGCGAGCGGCTCGTCGAGGCATCTCAGTTCCGGTTCGCCCGTTACCTCGTCCTTTCCCTTGCTTTTGCAGCGAGCGCTTTTGCCGCCATTTCCTATCGCGAGTTGCCTGCGGAAGCCGCGTTGCGCGATCTGCGCGATACGATCAACACCAAGCCGGCAAGCGGCGAAATTGTCCTTGTCGAGATTGATGCCGCGTCACTGAAGGCACTGGACAGCTGGCCCTGGCCGCGAAGCCACCATGCGAAACTTGTTGATGTCCTGACTGAGGCCGGGGCAGAGCAGATCCTGTTCGATGTCGATTTCTCTTCCCGGTCGTCGGAGTCAGAAGACGCGATGTTCGCAGACGCCATAGAACGGGCCGGCGGCAAGGTTGTGCTTCCCACTTTCCGCCAACCTGCGAGCACGGTCGACCTGACGGCGGAAATCGAGAATCTGCCAATTGAAAGCCTCCGGCGTCACGCATTCCTCGGTTCGGTCAACGTGCGGCCGGACAAGGACGGCCAGGTAAACACCTATCCCTATGGCACGATGACGGACGGTATTCCGCGGCCCTCGATCGGCGCATTGCTGGCTGATGCGAACGGGCCGGTGAACAAGGGCTTCGAACTCGATCACTCCATCGACATTGCGACGATCCCCCGGTTCAGCTTCGTGGACATTCTGGAAGGCGAGTTCTCAGCTGGCGCGATAGCGGGCAAGAAGGTCATTGTTGGCGCTACAGCCATTGAAATGGGCGACCGGTACGCAACGTCACGTTTCGGTGTCGTGCCCGGCGTGCTCATCCTGGCGTTGGCCGGAGAAACGCTCATCGCAGATATGGCCCTGCCACATCTTGGGCCTTTCCCGCTTTTGCTATGCGCGCTCGTACTGGTTGCTGCGGTTTCGAGACTTCATCCAGACCGCAAGCTGATTGATGCAAAATGGGCATTGTTGACTGCAGTGGCCATAATGGCTGCGCCTCTGCTTGCAGAACGATCCAAGCTGGCACTGCTCGATGTCATGCCAGCGGTCATGCTGATAGCGATGTGTCTTGCAGCGCAATACCTCATGGACGTTCTGCGCAGGATCGATGAAGAGGGGCACATTGATCGCGAGTCCGGGTTGCCCAATCTCGCAGCCTGGCAGCGCCAATCAAGCGGCGGCGAATCATCCGTAGTCGTCGTGGCGCATATCGCAAACCTCGGCGAGGTCTTGTCCACGCTCAACGAGAAAGAGTCGAAAGTTTTCCTTTCGGCCATCACCGATCGCCTCCGCCTTTCCTGCGGATCCGGCAACCTTTTCCGCGCCGGTCATGACAGCTTCTGTTGGAAGCAGGACAATTTGCCCAACGAAGTTGTGGAGAGTGCCATCGAAGGCACAAGCCAGCTCTTCAATTCCCCCCTTTTGATTGCCGGAAGACCAATCCGCGCGACCGTCATCTTTGGTGCAGCCGTCTGGGAAGCCGCAGACCCAGTCATAGCCTCGAACAAGGCGGCGCTGGCCGCAAAACGGGCAGTCGAGACAGGATCGCGGTTCGCCTGGTACAGTGATGAGCTTGCTCAGAATACGGACCAATCCCTGTTTATCATTTCCGAGTTCGAGAGTGCACTGAGAGACGGGCAGGTCTTTGTTGTCTATCAGCCGAAGTTCGATGTGCATTTGGGACGTGTGACTGGCGCTGAAGCGCTGGCCAGGTGGCACCATGGCGTAAGGGGCAATATCAGCCCAGCTGTCTTTGTACCCATCCTGGAGCGCGAAAACCTGGTCGCGAGCCTTACGTATTTTGTCTTCCAGGAGGTCGTAGCCACGCTTGAGCAGTGGAACACCGGCGGGCAGAAAATGGGCTGCGCGGTCAACGTGTCCGCCTCCTTGCTGACAAATGCCGCCTTCGTAGAGCGTGCTCTTGAAATTCTCAGTCTGTCCGGCGCTGATCTTTCACAGCTGACAATCGAAATCACGGAGACGGCAGCCTTGGCATCGCTCGAATCGGCGGAGGCGGCGATTTCAAAGTTCTCGGCGAAAGGCATCAAGTTTTCGATCGACGACTATGGCACCGGCCAGTCAACCCTCAGCTACCTGAAGAACTTGTCCGCCACGGAGATCAAGATCGACCAGAGCTTCATTCGCTCCATCGCCACAAGCACAACCAACCAGATCATGGTTCGTTCAACCATCGAAATGGCGCACGCACTTGGCTTTAAGGTCGTTGCTGAAGGCGCCGAAGATGAAGCAACTGTCTCGGTTCTCCAAGGACTAGGCTGTGACGTGATACAGGGCTGGTACATCGGCAAGCCGGTTTCCAAGGAGGAGTTTTCCGACCGGTGGTCTGCGGTGGGAACGAATGGCGATGAGGCGAAGACCAATTCGTTGCTTCCCATAGCCTCCTAGAGGTTCTCAACAGGTCTTCTCGCCAGGCGGCCAGGGCGCACATTGCATGTCCGGCAGCCAGCGATTGCGCCACCGAACGTGACATCACCGCCCGTTGCCTCCAGACGCGTTGTGCGGAAAGGAGTGGCGGCAGGCTCTCAGCCACCTATCTACTGGGCCGAGCGACAGACGCGGGAACAGACTCTTCAATGAAACCGAGCCGGAAGCAGATTTCATGGCGCGATCCGGTCGAGGCGTTTGCGCCGCTCAAGGACGAACCGTTTGCCCTTCTGCTTCACGGGCCGGGCACACGGTGGAGCTACATCTGCGCGGCGCCGTCTCGAACGCTGACGGCGGCAGACGCAGCCCGCAGCAACTGGGCGGAGGATCTGCAGAAGTCGGTGGCTGCCCCCGGCTTTCAAAGGCCTGAAGATGCCCCCCCGTATTGCGGCGGATGGGCGGGCCTGCTGTCCTACGAGTTCGGGCGTAGCCTGCTGCCAAATCTTGGCGCGTTGCCGCGCCCGGAAGGTTGGCCGGATATCGCGCTCGGATACTATGAAGAATTCATCGTATTTGATCATGAGCGGCGTATTGCCGAACACTGGAACGCGCGCAAAGATAGTGGTGGTCGGCTCGCCGAACGGCTCGGAGCGGATGCCGTGATGCTTCCGGACTATCTGAGCCCAGTGCCGCCACGCCCGCGCATGGAAGCCGAAGAGTTCGAGGCGCGCGTGGCCAGAGCCGTCGCCTATGTCCGTGCGGGCGACTGTTTCCAGGTGAACCTCTCGCAGCGATTTGATTTCGAACTCGCTGAGGGCGCGCACCCGTTCGACCTCTTCTGCAAACTGACCCGCGCCAGCGCGGCGCCCTATTCGGCCTACTTCCGCCTCCCGGGGCTTGCCCTCGTGTCAAACTCCCCGGAGCAGTTCCTTGAGGTGCGTCCTGACACCAGTGGTGGCTACCGGGCACGCACGCGGCCGATCAAGGGAACACGCCCTCGCGGCGCTGTCGCTTCTGAAGATCGTCAGCTGGCAGACGACCTGATCTCGTCCGAGAAGGACCGCGCAGAAAACCTGATGATCGTGGACCTCATGCGAAACGATCTGGCGCGAGTATCGCAGCCAGGGTCGGTTTCAGTGCCGGCGCTGTTCGAGATCGAGAGTTTTGCAAACGTTCATCATCTCGTGTCCACGGTCTCGTCGGAACTGAAGCCCGGGCTGGATCCGGTTGACCTGATACGGGCTGCCTTTCCCGGAGGATCGATTACCGGGGCGCCGAAAATCCGCGCGATGCAGATTATAGAAGAACTGGAGGACGAGGCGCGCGGGCCTTATTGCGGCTCACTGGTCTGGATGACGCCAGACGGCTGGATGGACTCCTCGATCCTGATCCGCACGGCCGCGCTCGTGGAGAAGCCAGACGGCTGGACGGGGCATTTCCGGGCGGGCGGGGGAGTCGTGTCCGACTCAGTTCCGGCAAAGGAGCGGCAGGAAACACTCGACAAGGCTTCAGCGATGATGCGCGCACTGACGGAAGATAGTAGCTTCAAGGTGCATGATATTGTTTTTGCCGGGCCCGAGCGGCAGATGGGCGCGACGATCCCGGCGCGCGACCGCTCGTTCCTGCTCGGGGATGGGTGTTTCGAAACATTGAGGTATGGGGGCGGCCACATTGAAGGCATCGCGGAACATCTTTCGCTTCTGCGCCAGTCCGCGAACCTCCTGGGGATCAGCGGCTTTCCGCCGGATGATGCATTGAAGGCAGCCCTGGACGAGGCGTGTCGCGGCCTCGCGGGAGAAGCCGCGGTGCGCATCACGCTCAGCCGGGGAGCGGGAGGCCGCGGCGCAGCGGCCGCACGTGCCTTGCCGCTGACGGTCATAAGCGCCAGCCCGTTGGCCGAACGCCGGCCCTATCCGCCGCTGCGCGTGGTTACGGCGAAGATCCGCCGGAACGAAACCTCGCCCCTCTCGCGCATCAAGGCGACAAGCTATGGAGACAATCTCGCGGCCCGGCGGGAGGCTGTCGAGGCAGGCGCGGATGAAGCACTGATGCTGAACATCGCGGGCCGGCCTGCTTGCCTCGCAATGGGAAATCTCTTTCTTCGCCTGCCGTCGGGCGACTGGGTCACGCCGCCAGTCGAAGAAGGAATCCGGCCGGGCTACATGCGAACTCAGTTGATTGGTCGGCTGAAAGCTTCCGGCAGTATCATTGCGGAGCGGCCGATAAACGTCCGTGAGCTCACAGAAAGTGGTGCAAGCCTGTTTGGTGTGAACAGCCTCTGGGGAGTGCGGGCTATAGAGTCGCTGGACGGCGCGCCGCTCCCCGTGGGCTCTTTCGACTTCTGACTTAGCGGATCGCCGTACACGCGCGGCGAAGACTGTGGAGCACAAGCAGCCGGGTAATCTTGTCGGTCAGCGAGACAGGAGTGGTAAGCGACAGCCGCTCAAGGTGCGCCGAGAAGTGCTGCACCTCCGATGGCGATGGACGGTCAAGAAACGCTTCCAGCATGAAAGCGTAGCGGGTTAGCCGCGTGGCTGTTCTTGCTTTCAAAACGTCCAATGCGGCGGCGATGTCCTGCTCTGTATCGGTCAGTTCACTGCCGAAGGGGTAGGGCGGCAGGTACTGTTTGTGCGGTGCCAGGCAGCGGGTGATAGTTTCGGGACGGTTTGCTCTCCATTCATCCGGTATCCTGAAATCAGCAGGCATTTTTCGGGCCGCAACGGCTTGAGAAAGCAGCTCATCCTGGAACCGGGCGTCCGTGATGGCCAGCATCCGGCTGACGCATTCTTCATCCGTCAGCCCACGAAGGTCTGCGACACCATACTCGGTGATTACGATATCCCTCAGATGGCGCGGAACAGTCGTGTGGCCGTAGGACCAGACAATATTGGACTCCACCCTGCCGCCGCTTTCCCGGGTCGCCTTCAGGAGGATGATGGAGCGTGCGCCTTCCAGTTCGTGCGCCTGGGCCACGAAATTGTACTGGCCACCGACGCCGCTGACGACGCGCCCGTCTTCCAGCGCATCCGAAACGATGGCGCCAAGGCAGGTGGCCTTCATGGCGACATTGACGAACCGGGCATCGGCGCGTTCGCGCCGCCGGTTTGTTTCGTCGCCATAGAGCGCATTCACATCATTCACGCTTGTCATGTTCACCTTGGACAGCAGCGCGTCTGATGCGGTTCGGAGCGCCTCGTAGAAAGACTGCGGACCGAGGAAAAATCCGCCGTCGATCGTGACCCCGTCTCCGTTTCTCGGCGCACGTGTAAACACACCACTCCGCAGCAGTTCGAACATACCCTGCGTGAACATTTCCGTGCACCCGTAAAGGCCTTGTTCGAAGAGTGAATTGCCGCCTTCTTCCGTTGGCCCGGCAGGTCCCGGCAATGCATTGACGGCAGCGCGGAAGGCGTCAGGTGATTCATGCCGCAGGCGGACGGATTGCGCAGCGCCGTCTCCGAGCGAACCGATGCCGATCTGCAGCGTACCTCCATCCTTCACCAGCCGCGCAGCGCGCAAACCGATGGCATGGCTCGCGAAATCCACACGCGGAGCCGGCAGGCCGGCAAGGTCATAGCTGCCAGCCTCCAGAAGCATGTCGAATTCTTCAAGACCGACTTCTGCATCGTTCGGCATGAAAGGCAGGCGCGCGTTGACCTCGCCGACGACGACGAAACTGTCGCGCCCCGATTTCGTCCGCATCAGCGGGATCAGGTCTAGGCTGATGTCCGTGTTGCATGAGAGACTGTATCGCTCGCCCTGGCGTGCGATCATCTGCCCGATCACGTTCACCTTTCCCGCGATGATGCGGCGCATGGCGTGCGTATAGTTGACGCTGCTGAAGTGACGCTGGGCATAATCGTTGCCGAGCAGCGTCCCGGTTGCGAGGAAAAACTCCTCAACGGTCACATTCGGTGGCAACTTTCCCGTTGCGCGATCCATAGCGTAAGCGAGGTCAGGATAGTTCCCGAAAAGCCGATCGATCACTGGGGCTCCGAAGCGCTCGGGCAGGCCGCCTGCAAGCCGCGGGCGAACGAGCGAGAGTGCGGTGAAAATGGTAAGGCGCATCGATGGATCGGACTTCGCGCGGGCATACAGCGCGTTGGCGAGCAGGTTTGCCTTGCCGAGGCCGAGCGGAAGGGCAAGGCGGATGTCCTTTCCGACCTTCGCGATGACAGCGTCCACGCACGCGTCTGCATCCGTGTAGACAGACGGAATGCATGCCAAGCCGTCGCTGCCGTTCTCCGCCATGCCTGCCTTCTCCAATCAAATCGACGGCCAGTATCCATCCCTACAGACGCCCTCCCGGCTTGGCAAAGGCCTGCCCAAGCGCGACAGGCAAAGTTCAGCCAACGGCGCGGGCGAGCAAGTCTATGGCCTGATCCGCTTCGGTTTCATCAAGGCTGGCAAATCCTATCCTCAGGCCTCTCGGCGCGTCGGTTCGTGTCATGAAGGATCTGGACGACGCAAAGCGAAGGCCAGCCGCAGCGGCGCGATCTTCAATCCTGTCCATGTCGCCGCTGAAGCGGACCCAGAAAGCGAGCCCGCCTGCAGGCGGCGCGAAGGTCGCCCGATCCTGCAACAAGGTTTCCAGGGTGCGCGCGAAATTCTCCCGGCGGCTGGCATAAATCTGCTTCGCCTTCCGCGCGTGCCTGCGCAGTTCGCCTGTTTCGATAAGGATTGCCGCCGAGGCTTCAGTGATCGAATTTCCCATGCCGTCTGACAGGGAAACGAGGTGGGCAAGCGCGTCGATCGTGCGATCGGGCGCCGCGACATATCCGATCCGCAGCGAGGGCAGCAGCAGCTTCGACAGCGACCCGACATAGATCACCTCGCCCGGCGCATAGGCCGCGAGGGGCAGCAGAGGTTGGGATTCGAAATGAAACTCGTGGTCGTAGTCGTCCTCGATGATCGCAAAGCCGAACTGCCGCGACAGTTCGATCAGTTGCAGCCGTCTGTCTGGCCGCAGCGCCACCGTCGTGGGGAACTGATGATGCGGCGTCACAAATACCGCCTTGACCGCCTCTCGCCGGCACACGGCTTCCACTTCCTCGACATCCATGCCGCCCTCATCCAGCGCCACCGGCACTATGCGGGCACCCAAGGCTTCGAAGGCCGCCACGGCAGGTTCATAGGTCAACGCTTCGACGATCACCGCATCGCCCGGCCGCAGAAGCGACATGCCGGCGAGAAATATGCCGTTCTGGCTACCCCGCGTGATGCAGATGTTCTGCTCGGTTACCTGAAGGCCCCGCTGCGCCTTCAGCATGGACGCTATAGCCCGGCGAAGCTCCGGCGCGCCGCGCGGGTCGCGGTAGCGGAAGCCGTTCGCCCGGGCCGCGGCAAGCACGGCCTGACGGTGCGCGCGGACCAGCAGCTCCGGGGGAAATAACCGTCCGTCCGGAGAGCCCTCGTCAATCTTGATGCCGGGGCCATCCGGGAGCGACAGCGGCCGGCTGGGCGGCGCACGGAACGCGTAGCTTGCCGCAACTGCGCGTTTGCCGGAGTTTCCTCCTCGCCCGCGAGGCCGGCCGCCGCTTTCGGGCAGTGCCTCGGCAACCATGGTCCCGCGCGTTGTCGAGGACGTGAGCCACCCTTGCGCGATCAGGTCTTCATAAGCGAGGACGACGGTTTTCCGGTTGACGCCGAGAATGCCCGCCAGTTCGCGGCTGCTCGGCAGATAGGTGCCGGACACGAGCCGGCCGCTTTCGATATCCCGTATCACCGCCTGGATGATCTGTTTGTAGACCGGTCCGGGCAGGGCGGGATCGATCCGTTCGCTCAAGCTGACCTGCCAGGTGCGCCCCATTGGACCCTCAAAAAAGGCAAAATTGGTGCTTGTTTATAGTCCAATTCGACGCGAACAAGCGGCAACGGCATCAATCCGGTCAGGAGCGCGTCGATGGACCAACCCACAAAGCCTTACGAGGACTATTCCCGGCAGGACGTGCGTGACCTGATCGCCGCATATCCTCTGGCTTGGGTGTGCGCCCGCGCCAGTACCGATGCCAGCTTGCTGCCTCTGATCGGCGTCTACGATGATCAGGACGAGCTGGTGGAGCTGATCGGCCATTTTGCCTGTTCCAATCCCCTCCGCGCCGTATTGGGTGCAGACCCCAGGGCTTCCATCCTGTTCACCGGTCCGCATGGCTATGTCTCGCCAAACCATGCGGGCCGGCGCAACTGGGGTCCAACCTGGAACTATGCGCAGGTGCGCGTGCAGGCCGACATCACGGTGGATCCGGATCTGACCGCTTCGGCCGTCGACCAGCTTGTGGAACATGTCGAACGCGGTATGCCCCAGCCCTGGCGCGCGCATGAACTGGGCGAGCGCTACGGTATGCTGATGCCGCATATCGTCGGCTTCCGCGCCCGTGTCGTCTCGCACAATGCTGTATTCAAGCTCGGCCAGACCGAGGATGTCCCGACGCTGCGCTCAATCCTTCGCACCCTTCAGGACCGTACGCTGACAAGCTGGATGCGGCGCCTGAACACCAACCATCCCGGCGCAAGAGAGTACGATCATGGCGCATGACTTTCCGCCCGTTCTGCTGATCGGATGTGGCCGGATGGGCGGCGCGCTGGCCAAGGCAATGGTATCGGAGCGCCATGTCCTGGCATTTGATCCGCAGGCGGACCTTCCGGATGGGGTGGAGCGCGTCGATAGTCTGGCCCGGGGGAATCTGCCTGACGCTCTGACCGTGATCCTCGCGGTAAAGCCACAGACGTTCAAGACCATGCCGGCGGACCTGGCCGGGCTGGCCGGAGAAGGGCGCCTGTTCCTGTCCATCATGGCGGGGGTGACCCTCGCTCAGATGTCCCATGTGTTCGGCGCCGCTGCGCCGGTCATCCGCAGCATGCCGAACACGCCGGCCGCCATCGGATTCGGCATCACGGCGGCTGTCGCGTCCGCAACGGCAAACGCGGCGCACCGCGCGGAAGCCGCGCGCATTCTCGAGAGCGCGGGGCAGTTGGTCTGGATGGACAAGGAAGCCGATCTGGATGCCGTCACCGCCGTTTCCGGCAGCGGCCCGGCCTTCTTCTACCGCTTTACCGAAGCGGTAATTGCGGCGGGCGTCAGCGAAGGGCTCTCAGAAGCGGTCGCGACACAACTCGCCCGGCAGACGCTGATTGGCGCCGCCCGGCTGTGCGAGGCCGATCCCGCACCGCTCAGCCGTCTGCGCGAACAGGTGACCAGCCCCGGCGGGACAACTGCAGCGGGGCTCGGCGCGATGAATGCGGGCGGCGCGGTAGATGCCCTGGCGCAGGCAGTGGTGAGCGCCGCCGCAGGCCGGTCACGCGAATTGGCGGCACAAGGCTGATCCGGCCAACCTAGTGAAAGTCCCGGCTTGGCGGGATGATGCGCACGTCGCGCGGATGTCCTCCGCCGCTGCCCCGCCGGGGTGGGCCGCGCCGGTCATGGGCGGGGCGGGCCACTTCATCGGCGCGCGCCAGCACTGATTTGAGCGGATCATGCAAAGCGTCTTCGGACAGCAGCTGAAGGTCAGCCGTGCAATCCAGGATCTGCTCGGCAACGATATGGGTCACGTTTTCCGCTGTCTGCACGCGGCCTTTGACATGGATGATCCGTGAACGCATCACGGCGGCCCGGAAGCGTTCCATCACGCGGGGCCAGACCACCAGGTTGGCGACGCCCGTTTCGTCTTCCAGCGTGATGAATACAACCCCGCTGGCTGTGCCGGGGCGCTGGCGCACCAGGACAACACCCGACGTCTGCACACGGCGGCCATTGGAAAGGGTGGTCGCCTCCTTCGCAGGGATGATGCCGCGCCGGGCATGCACAGGGCGCAGGAAGTGCATCGGATGATTCTTCAGGGAAAGCCGCGTGGTCTGGTAATCCTGCAGGACATGCTCCGACGGCGGAATAACCGGCAGGTTTACCCCGGGCTCGTCGCCCTGTTCGGCAAGGTCGGCCGCGGCAAACAGGGGCAGGCGGGCACTCGGCGCCTCGCCGCGCACTTTCCACAGCGCCTCGCGGCGCGACAGCCCCATGGAGCCGAACGCATCCGCCGCCGCCAGCCGCTCAAGCACCGCCCGGTTCAGCCGCGCACGGCGCATCAGCGCGTCCGGCGTGTCATAGCCTGCGCCCCGGTGCAGCATCAGGCGCTCCATGTCATCCTGGCTGAGCCCGTCCACCTGCCGGAAGCCGAGCCGTACAGCCAGCAGCCCGCCCGGTGTATCCGCAGGCTCCAGCGTATTGTCCCAGTCGGAATAGTTCACATCCACCGGGCGTATTTCCGCCCCATGCGCCTCGGCATCACGCACGATCTGGGCCGGCGCATAGAACCCCATCGGCTGGCTGTTCAGCAGCGCCGCGCAGAACACTTCCGGGTGGTGACACTTGATCCAGGACGACACATAGACCAGCAGGGCAAATGATGCCGCATGGCTTTCCGGGAAGCCGTATTCTCCAAAGCCCTTGATCTGTTCAAAACAGGCCTTGGCAAAGCCCGGCTCGTAGCCGCGCGCGATCATCCGGCCGACCAGCATGTCTTCGTAATTGTGGATGGTGCCGACATTCCGGAACGTCGCCATCGCGCGCCGCAGCCCGTTGGCCTCGTCCGCGGAAAACTTCGCGGCATCCATGGCAATCTGCATGGCCTGCTCCTGGAACAGCGGAACGCCTTTCGTCCGTTCAAGGATGGACTGGAGTTCGTCGGCGGGCCCCTTGTCTGGCGACGGGCTCGGGAATGTCACCGGTTCCAGGCCCTTCCGGCGCCGCAGGTAAGGATGTACCATGTTGCCTTGAATGGGGCCGGGGCGCACGATCGCCACCTCGATCACCAGATCGTAGAAACAGGTGGGCCTGAGGCGCGGCAGCATGGCCATCTGCGCCCGGCTTTCCACCTGGAACACGCCGACGCTGTCGCCCCGGCACAGCATCTCATAGGTCGCCGTATCGCCTTCCTCGATGCTCGCCAGGTCGTGCCGGATACCCTTGTGCTCATCCAGAAGCGCGAAGGCCTTCCGGATACAGGTCAGCATACCGAGGGCCAGCACGTCGACCTTCATGATGCCGAGGGCATCAATATCGTCCTTGTCCCATTCGATGAAGGTGCGCTTGTCCATCGCGGCATTGCCGATGGGCACTGTCTCGATCAGCGGTCCGCGCGTCAGCACGAAGCCGCCCACATGCTGGGAGAGATGGCGCGGGAAGCCCAGTAGTTGCCGGGCGAGTTGAACGGCCCGGCGGATCAGCGGATTGGCGGGATCAAGCCCGGCTTCGGCGATGCGCTTGTCCGGCAGTTTGTCACTCCAGCTGCCCCAGACGCCATTGGCCAGCGCGGCGGAAATGTCTTCGCTGAGGCCCAGCGCCTTGCAGACTTCGCGGATGGCAGAACGCGAGCGATACGAAATCACGGTCGCCGCCAGGGCTGCCCTGTGCCGCCCATACCGTTCGTATACGTACTGTATGACTTCCTCGCGCCGCTCGTGCTCGAAATCCACATCGATATCCGGCGGCTCCTTGCGTTCCGGCGACAGGAAGCGCGCGAACAGCAGCTTGCTCAGCGCCGGGTCCACGCTGGTGATGCCGAGGCAGTAACAGACAGCCGAATTGGCGGCCGAGCCGCGCCCCTGGCAGAGGATGCCCTGCGCCCGTGCCCAGGCGACAATGTCGTTCACTGTCAGGAAATAGGGCGCATAGGACAGCTGCGCGATGATGCGCAATTCCTCCCGGATCTGCGCGGAAACCTTCTCGGGAACGCCTTGCGGATAGCGCATCGCCGCCCCTTGCCAGGCGAGATGTTCCAGATGCGCCTGCGGCGTTGAGCCCGCCGGCACAGGCTCGTCCGGATATTCGTAGGTCAGTTCATCCAGGCTGAACCGGCAACGCGCAGCTATTTCGAGCGTGCGCCGTATGGCCGGCTCGAAGCCCTTGAACAGGCGCAGCATCTCGCCGCCGCTTTTCAGGTGGCGCTCCGCATTCGCAGCCAGCCTGAAGCCGGCTGCCTCAAGGGTGCAATGTTCCCGTATGCAGGTCAGCACATCCTGCAAGGGGCGCCGGTCAGGCGTATGGTAGAGTACGTCATTGACCGCCACCATCGGTGCGCCGGCCTCGGCGCTGAGCGCGGCCAGCCGTGACAGCCGCTCCCGGTTTCGCCCCGCATAGGCGTAACTTGCGCCCAGATAGGTGCGCCCCCTTGCAGCGCCCGAAATCCGCGCCAGCGTTTGCGTGAAGGCGGGCGAGGGCCCCTCGGGCGGCATGACGATGAGGATCAGCCCCTCGCTTGCGCCGAGGATGTCGGCCATCCCGATCAGGCATTCGCCCTTGGCAGCGGTCTCCTTCATCTTGCCTTCCGAGATCAGCCGCGAAAGCCGCCCGTAAGCAGCCCGGTCTGTCGGGTAGGCAATGATCTCCGGCCCGTCTGTCGGCGCCAGCCGGGCGCCCACCAGCAGGCGGATGCCGGCAGTCCTCGCGGCCACATGCGCCCGTACGACCCCGGCCAGCGTGTTGCGGTCGGCAATGCCTATGGCGGCGAGGCCAAGGTCTGCCGCCTGCTGCACCAGTTCGCCCGCATGGCTTGCGCCCCTCAGGAAGGAGAAATTGGTCGTAACCGCCAGTTCGGCATATCCGCTCATGCGAACAGTCCCTGTACGAACCATTCCGGCGGATCGCCCCGGCCGTCATTGTATAGCCCCTCGCGGAATACCCAGTAGCGCCGGCCATCTGTATCCTCCACGCGGAAGTAATCACGTGTGCGCGGCAGGCGCAGGGTTTCGCCGGGTTGCGGGGGCAGGTAGGTCCACCATTCCGGCGCAATCCGCTCCGGGCCGTCTGCCCGCGCCACGCTGCGCACACGCCGGCGCCAGACAAAGCGTAGCGGCGGGCCGTCCGGCACTTCGGCAATCACCTGTACACGCTCCGGCCGGTCCATCATCCGCACCGGGCGAAGGCCGGACAGGTTCAGCGGCGAAGGGGCGTCGGCCGGAACATGCCCCTCGAAAGCCACAGCCCGTTCTGCCTTGTCGGGGGGATGGCGCGCTTCGGTCAGCGTCAGCGTCACCCTGCCTTCGCCCAGTCGCGCATGGATGCGGTCCACCAGCAGGGCCAGCGTGCCTTCGTCCCGTTCGCTATTCGCGAACGCGCCCGACAGCGGCTGGCTGCCCGCCTCCACCGGGCCGGTGCGGAAAGCATCCAGCAGCAGGAGATCAATGCCGAACCCGGGATCTATCTGATCCGTCTTCTCCCCGAAGAGACGCATCACATGGGCCGGCGCCCGCACCGGCCTTGCCGCGTTCACACGCAGCGCCGTCACTTCGCCGTCCGAACGGAAAGCGCGCAGCACAAAGCTCTGCGCGCCGAGCCCTGCGCCCGCGAGCTGCGCGCAAAGCGCGTCGGTCAGGTGTGCCAGGCCCGCCACGATGCCGGGGCCAGATGTCAGGGGCTCGGGACAGGGCAGGCGTGCCTGATAGTCCGGGGGCAAACGAAACGGCGCAAACGGCTCGGCCCGTAATCCGAGTGCCTGGTCCAGCCGCAGACACACCGCCTCTGCCGCTTCGCGCGAATGGAAACGCCGGGCCAGCGCCTTGCGGTCGATGTCATAGAGTTGCTGGATACGCGTCAGGCCGAAACGCCGCAGCAGGGTCAGCGCGCCAGCGGAAAGCCGCAGCGCCTGCACCGGCAAGGCCGCCAGCCCCTCACGCTCTCCGCCCGGCGGCAGGATGGTGCCGCTGCTCTCCGCCGCGTGCGCCACGGCAAAGGCTGCGCCGGGCGTGCCGGCCAGTCCGGTCCGGTGCCCGTATCCGGTTCTGGCCAGCTGCGCCGAGAGTTCCGCAATCATCCCGGCCTCGCCGCCGAAGAGATGGTCGCAGCCCGTCGTCTCGATCATCAGGCCGTCCTCTCCGTCGATTGACACGAGCGGCGAAAACCGGACCATCCATCCGGCCAGAGCCGCCAGCGCCCGGGCATCGCTCTCGCGGTCTATCTCCTCCGAGGCAAGGCCGGGCAGGGTAGCGCGCGCATCCGCAAAGCGCAGGCCAGGATGAATCCCGGCCGCCATTGCCGGAGCATTGGCAGCTGCGACAACCAGTCCGTGGGCGGACTTTTCATGCAGGATGAAGGGGCGAAGGTCAGCCGGTCTTGCGGAAGGCGGCGGCGCTGCGGGGCGGCGCCGGGCGCGGCGCAACCGGTCCAGCGGCCATTCCGGAAACCACACCGAGAGATAGCGTCTCATCGTTCCATTCCAGGTCAAAGCTCTGCCCGGCGGCGGAGGGCGCAGCGCGGCACCGCTCCAGCAGCCCGCGCCAGCGCGGCCGCCCCGGCGCCATAGGGTCATGCAGGTTGGGGGAGGAGGGGCGCGTGGCGATCCGCCAGCGGGTGGCCGCGGCCGTCGCCCCGCTGCACCGGTAAGGCAACAGCAGGGTCACCGGCACACCGTAGCGGCCAGAAGCAAGTGTCAGCCGCCGCGTCGCCGTGAAGTCTGCCGTCTCCACCTCGGCGATGACATGTGCGACAGCGCGCGAGACAATGGCCTCTTCCACTGCCCAGAGCGCCTCGCTGGCCTGCCGGGTCACAAGGTTCAGCCGGCGCATCCGCCCGCCGGTCATTTCGCGCAGCGCGGTCTCCGGCAGCGCGCCCATGTCCTGGGTGAAGGCGGACTGGGAAATCCACAGGATCACGCCTTTGCCCGTCGGCTGACCCGTCGTCTGCCCGGCCGCCAGGACGAAAGCGGTCGCCGCCGCCCGGTCGCCATACTCGGCCTCGGCCACCTCGTGCAGGCCCTGCGCGCCCAGCCCGAAGGGAAAGGCGGTTGCCAGTCCCGGCGCTGCCGTCAGGGGCCCCAGAAGGCCTTTGGATTTGAGTGTGCCCAGGTCCATGATGTTCTTATTTTGTTCTTTTGATGGAGAGTCAAGGCCGCGCACGTCCGGAGGCGTAAAACCCGCGTTTGTTCCACAGGTTACGCCCCGAACCGGTCGCTCAACGCGGCGCGGCCCCTCTTTGGAACTGCAGTTTTTACAACAGGATACAAGGCACCAGGGAATGCAAATCAGGCTCAGGCGCCCGCCGGAAACGACCCGTTAACGTCAACAAAACCTTATTTTGCAACGTTATCATCAACTTGCGCCTCATGGCGCGCAGATCAGGTCCGAACGATGTTAGCCGACGCCCCCCAGAAGCCCGCCGCGACGCCCCGTTACTCGGCGCAGCGCAGCTTCCGTGAAGTCTGCCAGGCTGCAATTCGCGTCTTCAACCTGATGGACAAGTACCAGACGGCGCCGTTCCCAAACGCCTATGCCGTGCTGTACGCCTACACGACGGGCGCCAACGATGCGCTGGTGGCCGAGGTGAACAACCTGCTCCTCCTGAAGGACCAGCTCAGCACCTACGATATCGATTCTCTGTATCAGGAGTATCTCGCGGAGGATGCCGGCACATTCGCCACGCAAGGTATCGGCCAGGCCATCGGCAACGAGATCGGCACTGTCCTTGAGATCATCGAGAAAAGCCTGAAGCAGAGTGACGCCTTCACCAGCTCGCTCGACAGCCTTGCCGAGAAGGCGCCGCAGGCCACGACTCAGGAAGGCCTCGCCAGCGTTGTCGAAAGCCTGCTTGAGGAAAACCGCCGCATGGCGAACCTCACGCGCGAGCTCAACCAGGGCCTCGCCAAGTCGCAGTCCATGATCACCGTGCTGAACGAGCAGCTGGAGGAAGCGCAGGCTCAGGCCATGCGCGATCCGGTCACGGCGGTCCTCAATCGCAAGTCATTCGACCAGCGCCTCGATGAAGCCGTCTCCAGGGCCGCAAAGTCTCGCGAAGGCTTCTGCCTCGTGCTGTCGGAAATCGACTCGTTCCGGGAACTGGTCGGCGCCCTCGGTCATCCTGCCGGAGAAGTCGTTCTGAAGGATTTCGCTTCGCTGACCTCCGCGAGCCTCGGCGACCAGGATACCCTTGCCCGCTATGGCAGCGAAAGCTTCGCGATGATCCTTCCGGACCGCGACCTGATGTCGACCTATAACCTGCTCGTGAAGATCAAGCACGCATTCAAGTCGTCCGAACACATCCGCCCGGATGACGGCAAACCCTTCTCCGGCGCTACGGCCTCCTTCGGGATCGCACGGTGTGAACCGGGCATGACCGCGCGCGAAGTCATCGCGCAGGCCAGCAGCTACCTCGAAGAAGCCAAGCGCACGGGGCGCAACCTCGTGAAGGCCAAGGGTATCGCCTGAGGATAATTCGTAATCGGATGATCCGGCGACGGCCTCAGGCCTGCACGATCTCCGCGCTCAACCTGTCGCGCAGCTCCCGCTTCAGGAACTTGCCACTGGCATTGCGGGGCAGGGCCTCGTCCAGGAACCAGACGTAACGCGGAATCTTGTGCTTCGCCATGATGGCCGCGCAATGTTCCCGCAGGCCCGCATCCGTCAGGCTGGTGCCAGGCTTCAGCACGATCGCCACGCCCACTTCCTCGCCAAGGCGCTGGTCGGGCACGCCGAACACGCAGCATTCCGCGACCGAGGCGTGGCGATAGATCACGCCTTCCACTTCCGCGCAGTAGACGTTCTCGCCGCCGCGCAGCACCATGTCCTTCTTGCGGTCCACGATGTAGATGAAGCCATCCTCGTCGATCCGGGCGATATCGCCCGTGTGCAGCCAGCCATCGGTGATGGACGAAGCCGTCGCCTCGGGGCGGTTGATATAGCCCTTGATGACCGATGAGCCTTTGACCCAAAGCTCGCCGACGGCGCCGGGCGCAACGGTGTTTCCATTGTCGTCCACGCACTTCACTTCGAAGTTCGGCATCGCCGGGCCGGCGCTGTCCGGCTTGTCGACGAAGAAGTCGGCCGAGATGGACGTGATGATCCCGCAGGTCTCCGTCATGCCATAGCCGGTGCCGGGCCGCGCGGTTGCCACCTGCGACTCGATCTTCTGCACAAGGTCCGGTGGAACCTGCGCGCCGCCGCCGGCCAGCGCCGTAAGGCTCGACGTATCCGTCTTGGCAAAGTCCGGATGGTTGATCAGTTCGCGCGCCATCACGGGCACGCCGCTCATCCCTGTCACGCGCTCGCGCTCGATCAGGCGCAGCGCTTCGCCCGCGTCCCAGCGGTACATCAGCACCAGCGCGCCGCCCGCGGCCGTCGCAGCATATGCGCCGCAATTGTTGGCCGTCACATGGAACAGCGGCGTCGTGATCAGCGTCACCGGCACCGGCGGCGTCGCGGGCGGCTCCACGCCGGTCGCGCGCTGCGTCGCAAGGGCCGTCGAGGCGCCCGCATACATCATGTTCATGAGGTTCGCGACGCAGCCGCGCTGCGTCAGCTGCGCGCCTTTCGGAAAGCCCGTCGTGCCCGAGGTGTAGAAGATGCAGGCATCCGAATCCGGATCGACCACGACATCCGGCATCGGCCCGCCATGCCCGATCACGTCGCTCCATGCCGTCATGCCCGCCGGCATCTTTGAAATCCGGACACCGACGAGTTTCATCTGCCCGGCAAGTTCCGGCCGCTCGTTCAGTCGCGCGAGGCGCTCCTCGTCCAGGAACAGCACCTTGGGTGCCGAGTCCGAAAGGCCATAGGCCATTTCCTCAGCCGTCCACCAGGCGTTCATCCCGACCACAGCAATCCCGGTCGAGACGCAGGCCCAGTAGATCAGCATCCATTCCGGATAGTTACGCATCGCGACAGCCACCCGGTCGCCCGGCTTCACACCCTGCGCCGCCAGCCATGCGGCCACCGCGTTCACCTGCTTGTGCGCCTCGGCATAGGTGATCCGCTCGTCGCCATAGATCAGATAGGGCCGCTCGGCGAACTGGAGGGTCGACAGCCAGACTTCCCGAATGCTCGGCGGGGCATTCTTGTAGACCCGCAAACGCTGTCCCAGAACGTCGGCCTCGACGATCTCGAACTGGCCGCCCGGCCCCGTCAGCTCCGCCCGTGCCTGCTTCAACTGGCTGTAATGCATGTCACTCCCCGGAATTGTCTGTGTGTTTTGCCAAATCATACACACAACTCGGGGCTAAGGAACGTTGGCGCGACGTAAGGTGCCGCCGTCCCCGGCCTGTGCAACAGCTTCCGGCCCCTCCCGAACCAGACTCCTCAGGCGCTATAGGCGCCCGAACCAGTCAGCCGGAAAACGAACGCCACACCCCTCGGGCCGGGTTACACTCGTCCTCTCCCCACATGCGACCCGGAGCCCCTCTCTCCACTCGCAGCGGGGAAAGGGGCAGGGGTGCGGAGGAACAACGCCGAAGCTTTACGCAACACCGAGCAGCGATCCGAACCGATAAACGATCGATACCAAGTGATAAAAAGTGAGAATCAATGGGAATGAATCGGCATTCGCAATACAAGGCCTGAGACAGGATGAGGCGATTTGTGAGCGAATAACGGGCACTTGCGCCTACGGGAAACAAGGCTTCGGCAGAATAATATCCATCCCCGTCAAGCTGTTACCGATTCCGCCCGCAATCCTTACGCAACATCTCCGCCCACGGACCGATGGAAAAAATGGCCTCAAAACCCTCACCAGCCATCACCACGCCGCCGGATCAGCCCGCAGCTGACGTGCCCGCCGGCGTCGCCCGGCACGTCTCGGTCCGCTACGTGGCCATCATCACCATCGCCATGGTGATCGGCGCGGGCATCTTCAAATCGCCCGCCCTCGTCGCCGCCAATGCTGGCTCCGAAACCATGGTTTATCTGCTCTGGGTGCTCGGCGGTCTCATCTCGCTCGCCGGGGCGCTTTGCTATTCCGAACTCGCCGCCGCCTTTCCCCATCCGGGCGGGGACTACCATTTCCTCGAACGCGCCTGGGGCCGGCGCTTCGCTTTCCTCTTCGCCTGGGCCCGTCTCGCGGTCATCAACACCGGCGCCATCGCGCTGCTCGGTTTCGTGATCGGCGACTACATGAACCGCGTGGTTGATCTTGGCCCCACTGGTCCAGCACTCTACGCATTCGTCAGCGTTCTCGGCATCACGGCCTTCAAGCTGCGCCCATCCGGCGAAGTGGGCGACAGCCTCATGGTCGTCGTCCTCATCGCCGGTCTTCTCGCGCTGGCCGCGGCGGCGCTCTGGCTGGACGTGCGCGGGATCGCGCCGCTGGATACCGGTGCGCCTTCCTCTCCCGGCATCGGCGCGCTCGGCTATGGCATGGTCTTCGTCCTGCTGGCTTTCGGTGGCTGGACGGAATCGGCCACCCTTTCCGCCGAAGTGAAGGACCCCCAGCGCGGCATGGTGCGCGGCCTCGTCATCGCCATCACCGTCATCACACTGCTCTACCTGCTCACCGCCTGGGCCATGCTGCGCGGCCTCGGCCTCGCCGGTCTTGCCGGCTCGCCCGCGCCGGCCGCCGACCTGATGTCGCGCGCTTTCGGGCCTGGTGCCGGCATCATCCTCGCCATCGGCGTGGTGGCGGCAGCGGTCACCTCGGTCAACGCAACCATCATGGTCGGCGCACGAACAACTTTTGCCGCGGCCAGCGATTATCCCGCCCTAGGCTGGATCGGCCGCTGGAACACAAGCACCCAGAGCCCCCGCAACGCGATCCTCGTTCAGGGCGCTATCTCGCTGCTGCTGGTCGGTCTCGGCGCCGCCTATCAGGGTTTCGCGACCCTCGTGGACTATACTGCGCCTATCTACTGGGTCTTCCTCATCGCCAGCGGCCTTGCCCTCATCCGCCTGCGGTTCAGCGAGCCCGCCGCGCGGCGTCCTTTCCGTGTGCCGCTTTATCCCGTCCTGCCGGCAGTGTTCATTCTCGTCAGCGCCGCCATGCTGGTCTCGGCTATCCTCTATGTCGGCGCGGGCACCCTGTTTGCTGCGGGCGTGCTGGGTCTGGGGGGCATTGTCCTCGTCGTCCTTGAACGCCGCGCTGGTCTTGTCCGGCCCTGACGCGGCGGCCTGCCTTCGCGGAATGGATTGACCTTGCGGGGCCCCGATTCAAAAGTTCTGTCCGACAAGCAGGTCACAGGAAACTCTGGGAGGATTATTCGTGAACCTCGATTTTTCAGACGAACAGAAGCAGCTGCGCGACCAGGTCCGCCGCTTCCTGTCCGAGAAATGCACTTCCGCCCATGTCCGCGCGATCCTTGAAAGCAAGGAAAGCTACGACAAGACGCTCTACAAGGGCCTCGCAGACCTCGGCCTGCTCGGCGCGGCCATTCCGGAAGAATACGGCGGCTCTGGTCTCGGCCATCTCGAGCTTTGCGTCATCGCCGAAGAACTCGGCCGCGCCATCGCGCCGGTTCCGGTTTCGTCGTCCATTTACCTTGTTGCTGAATTCCTGCTGTCCGCAGGGTCGCAGAAACAGAAGGAAGCCTGGCTTCCGAAACTCGCCTCTGGCGAAGCCATTGGCGCCTACGCCTCCAGCGAAGGGCAGGGGCGCACGAACCCGGCCAGCATTGCGGCCAAGGTCGAGGGCGGCAAGCTCTCCGGCACGAAGTTCCCTGTCGTTGACGGTGATGTTGCCGATGTGGCGGTCGTCACCGCGCGGGATGAGAAAGGCGGCGTCTCGCTCTACCTCGTGGACCTCTCGGGCCCCGGCGTCCACCGCGAAACCCTCGAAACGATCGATCCCACGCGCGGCCAGGCCCGCATCACATTCAACGGCGCGCCCGCCGAACTGCTCGGCACAAGCGGCGACGGCTGGCACATCGCCTCGCAAGTCATCGATCGCGCGGCCATCCTGATGGCCTTCGAGCAACTCGGCGGCGCTGACCGTGCCCTCGAAATGGCGCGCGATTACGCACTTGAGCGCATGGCGTTCGGCCGCCCCATCGGTTCGTTCCAGGGCATCAAGCACATGCTTGCGGACATGTACGTCTCAGCAACGCTCGCACGTTCGAACTGCTACTACGGCGCCTGGGCGCTCGCGTCCGGTGCCGCAGAACTTCCCGTGGCTGCCGCCACCGCGCGTGTTTCTGCGACAACCGCTTTCCAGCACTGCGCGAAGAACAACATCCAGGTCCATGGCGGCATGGGGTTTACCTGGGCCTTTGACTGTCACTTGTTCTATCGCCGCTCCAACGCACTCGCCGTGTCGCTGGGTTCGCTGTCGACCTGGGAAACGCAACTGATTGAACGCATGAGCGCCGGCAACGCCGAGTCGGCTGCCTGAGAGGGAGAGAGACAATGGATTTCGAAGATACAGTTGAAGAAGCCGCCTTCCGCAAACAGGTCCGCGCCTGGATTGATGCCAATGCGCCGAAACATCTTGAAGACGAACTGAAGCGCGCAAGCTTCGGCTCGAACGGTGTCGTCAGTGAAGATCCCATCGCTGCCGGCAAGGCCTGGCAGAAGAAGAAGGCCGAGGCCGGCTGGGCCTGCCTCCACTGGCCGAAGGAATATGGCGGCGGCGCCCGCACACCTATCGAGCGCGTGATCTGGGGCCAGGAAGAAGGTCCGTATGCGGCGCTTACCGGTGTCTTCACTATCGGTCACGGCATGTGCGGCCCGACCGTCATGGCCTGGGCCAGCGACGAGCATAAACGCAAGCTGCTGCCGCCGCTTGCCAGCGGCGAACACATCTGGTGCCAGCTCTTCTCCGAGCCCGCCAGCGGATCGGACCTTGCCGGCCTGCGCACCCGCGCCGTCAAAGCCGATGACGGCTCGGGCGACTGGATCATCAATGGCCAGAAGATCTGGACCAGCGGCGCCCAGTATTCCGACTGGGGCCTCCTGATCACCCGCACCAATCCCGATGTGCCCAAGCACAAAGGCCTCACCATGTTCTTCCTGGACATGAAGAGCCCCGGCGTCGAAGTGCGCCCGATCAAGCAGGCAAACGGTCAGTCGAGCTTCAACGAAGTCTACTTCACGGACGTTCGCATTCCGGACAGCCAGCGTCTCGGCGAAGTCGGGCAGGGCTGGGAAGTCTCGCTCACCACGCTGATGAACGAGCGCCTCTCCATCGGCTCAGGCATGTCGACCGGCTTCCCCGATCTCTTCCGCTTCTGCATGGAAGCCGAAATCGACGGCAAGCCGGCAGTCGAGGATTCCGCCGTGCGCTCGCGTCTCGCGCAGATCGCCGTCAAGCAGAGCGGCCTGAAATATACCGGCATGCGCGCAATTTCTGCGCTCTCGAAAGGCGAGACGCCCGGCCCGGAAAACTCGATCGGCAAGCTCGTTGCCGGCGCCACCATGCAGGACCTCTCGATCTTCGCGCTCGACCTGCAGGGCGAGGCCGGTGCGGTCTGGGACGAGAACAGCCCGCAGCAGGGCCGCTTCCAGGCCATGCTGATGCGCTCGCCTGCCACGCGAATTGAGGGCGGCTCGGACGAGATCCTGCGCAACATTATTGGCGAGCGCGTCCTCGGCCTACCGGGCGATATCCGCGTCGACAAGGATGTCGCCTTCAAGGACATCCCGACCAGCGGCCGCAAGAAGAAGTAGCGCCTGCCGACCCTTGCCCTGTTGCTTGCTGCCACGCCTGTGGTGGTGGCAACAGTGGGTGGGCCATAGCACACGCACGGCGGGCATTGGCGATCCGGTTTTACTCTGCTATTCACGATGGAATATCAGGGTGGGCGACCCCGATACGACTTTTCGGGGACGAGCGAGAGGTTCGCATAAATGCTTCGTCTACCCGAAAACGCGGGTTCACTCCTCGTGGGTCCCAATGTCATGGACGCAGTCCTGACGTCACTCCTCGACAACAGCCGTGACTGCATCAAGCTCCTCGATCTGCAGGGCCGCGTGCTTTACATCAATCGCACTGGCCTCGCGGTACGACAGATCACCGGCTCCGAGGATGTGCTGGGGCGCCACTGGTGGGAGCTCTGGCCAGACGATGCTGAAGCTTCCGTGCGCGAAGCCACCGTTGAAGCCAGCTCCGGCAAGACCTTCGATTTCCGAGGCTTCTGCCCTACGGTCCGCGGCATTCCGAAATGGTGGGACGTGCGCGCGTCGCCGGTCACGGACGATTCCGGAAAGGTCGAGCGCATCCTCGTTGTTTCGAAGGATGTGACGGACGCAGTCACCAACCGCAAGATGTATGAAACCATCGCGCTGGAAATGCGCCACCGCCTCAAGAACGCCTTCGCCGTCTCCAGCGCGATTACCAAGATCAGCGCCCGGAACGCCCCGGAGCATCAGGTGTTTGCGGAACAGCTCGTCAACCGTTTCTCCTCACTCGCTGTTGCTCAGGCGAAGCTCGTCGACACGGCAACCGACTTCCCCTTGCGCGAACTTGTCTCCGATCTCGTCAACGCCGCGGGCGTCGGAGAAGAGATGTTTGACGTTTCGGGACTGCCGGATTGCCGCGTCGATGAATCCGGCATGCGCGTGATCGCTGTCGTGATCGGCGAGCTGACAACCAATTCCCTGAAGTACGGCGCCTTGCGCACTGGTAGCGGCATCAAATGCAGTGGCGCGATCGAGGCGGAATGGCTCCACATCACCTGGCAGGAAGCACTTGACGGCGTCTATAACGGGCCGACGGAACAGAACTCTTCGACCAATACCGGGCTCACCGTGATGAAACGCATCGTGATGTCGGGTGGTGGCGAAATCGACCGGAACATGACGGACGCCGGATTGACGGTCCGCTTCTCGATTCCGCATCGCAGCTGAGGCCTTTGCAGGCAAAATGACCCCAAATGGAAACCGCCACCCGGGAAGCCCGGGTGGCGGTCGACGCTTGGTCATTCAGGCGCGGGGGGGAAGCGTGACCAGCGTCTTGTCCTCAACGGCTGCAGGAGGGACGTGTGCCGTCGGGATGTTTTTGGAGATATGAATTCACCTTCAACCAACTGCCGGTTCGTTGCCGGCTGCAGTTATGAAACGTACTTCCGGCATTCTGGTTCCCACGGGCTCAAAAAAATGTTTCATCATCAGAGCCTGACGAAAAAGGGACGCAGCGAGCTGCGTCCCTCTGTGTTCCCGGCGGCGGCCAGCGTCAGCTTACGCTGCGACCGCGAAGGGCCCGCATGACGAACGTCACGACGAGAAGCGCCAGGAAGATGAAGAACAGGATCTGAGCGATACCTGCTGCGGCACCTGCGATGCCACCAAAACCGAGCAGTGCAGCAACGATTGCCAGCACGAAGAATGTGAGCGCCCAACCGAGCATGTTAACCTCCATTTTCACACCTGACCATTCAGGCTGTTCATGGAGACTACAACGCACTCCGTTGGCGGATGTTCCCTCCTGAATTGAAGATCGGAATAAATTCAATATGATAATTGGTTCGTAGGCAAACAATCACGCAAAAGAAAACTGGCGAGATCACGAGGATCTCGCCAGTCGCCATTCCCTCGGTGCGTGGGCACGTGAGGAACTTGTTTTGGCTCAGGCTTAGCGGCGGGCCAGGATACCTAGCAGCAGTCCTGCGCCGGCAGCGATACCGATCGCGGCGAGTGGCCGTTCGCGCACCTTGCCTTCCGCAACATATTTCGCAGCCGTAGCCTTGTTCTTCGTCTGCGAAACCTGCTCGTTCACGCGCTGCGAGAGGTGCTCGCCGAAATGCGCGGCGGATGCTTTCAGAGCAGACGCAAAGTTCGTGGCAGCTTCCTTCGCGTCTCGAAGGTCCTGCTTCACGGCGCGCTCGGCAACGGCCTTGTGGTCCTTTCCGTTAGCGCGCGATGCAGTCCGGGTAGAAGTTTGTGCTGTAGCCATTGGAGTCTCCTTTCCTTGGTCTCACGCAAAAAACGTCAGGCTCAAGAAAAGGTTCCCTCGCTTCAGGTTCCCTCGACAGCGGCTTCCGCGCTGAAGAACAATGCCTGGCTGATAGCGGCCTTCACGGTATCGTCCTGGAACGGCTTGGTGATCAGGTAGGTCGGCTCAGGCCGCTCGCCGGTGAGCAGTCGCTCCGGGAAGGCGGTGATGAAGATGACCGGCACGTCGATTTCAGACAGGATATCCTGCACGGCGTCGATGCCCGAGGAATTGTCAGCCAGCTGAACGTCGCAGAGGATGAGGCCCGGTTTTACCTTGCGCGCCATCTCGACGGCCTGCTTGCGTGTCGTCGCCCCGCCAGCAAACTTGTGGCCGAGATCTTCCACCAGGTGGGCAAGGTCGGCTGCGATTATCGGCTCGTCTTCGATAATGAGGACAGATGTCGCAAGCTGCATTTCGATTTCGCGGTGTGCCGCATCGAGCAGGGCTTCAAGCTCCGCGATATTGCGATCGAGAATTTCGCAGGCTTCAGCCCGCGTGAACCCTTCAAGTGTCGTCAGCAGGAAGGCCTGACGCTCGATCGGCGCAAGCTTCCGCAGGCGCGATTCCGGTGCCATCCCGCCGCCCTTCGGCCCGGTCTCCAGATGCGCGCCGGTTGTCGACCAGATGGCATGGAAGAACTTGTAGAGCGTGACGCGCGCAGAAGAGGCTGTTTTGACTTGCCGGGGATCTTCCTTCAGGGCTTCCAGGCTGGCGAGGATATAGGCGTCGCCGCTCTGCTGAGAGCCCGTGAGGGCGCGTGCATAGCGCCTCAGAAAGGGCAGGTGCGGCTTGAATTGCGCAATCATCGACATGTGGAACCTCCTGCAAATATCTGCGTATCAACGCCAGTCCGCGAACTTGGTTGCGTCGATCGCAGAATTTTTCTGATAAACTGCAGCTTGCCTTGGAACCAAACAGCCCCGCGCGCGTTTATGGCACGACTAAGGCAAATACTGAAAATTTATCAGACGTTTACGCCTGAGCGGGGTTTGAGAAGTTGAAATGACCGATACCGGAAAAAAGCCCAATAGCAGGAAGTCCGAAGACTCCCCTCGAAACCGCAGACTGGGAAATCGCGCGATCGGCGATCGTCTGCGCCAGATGTATGAAGGCGTCGTGGACGAAGCCATTCCCGACGACTTTCTGAAGCTGCTTGAAGAGGCCGAACAGAAAGAACGCGATGCCACGCAGCCGACGGGCGGTGACGCATGAGCGGCCAGTCCGCGCTTCCGGCTGCCGAATTCAAGAAAGCCCTTCTTGAATCCGTGCCGCACCTGCGCGCCTTTGCGCGCAGCCTCTGTAACGATGCCGTCGCCGCTGACGACCTCGTGCAGGATACAATGCTGCGCGCCTGGAAGGCGCGCGACAGCTATGCCGCCAATACCAGCTTCCGCGCCTGGTCGTTCACGATCCTTCGCAACGTATTCTATTCAGAGAAGCGCCGATCCTGGCGGACCACAGAGCTTGCCCCCGAAATCGCAGAGCGCACGCTTGTTGCCTCCGACAATCCGGGCAAGGGCATGGAGCTTGTGCAACTTCGCAATGCGCTTGACCACCTGCCGGATGATCAGCGTGAGGCAATCATTCTCGTCGGTGCCGGCGGGATGGCGTATGAAGAGGCCGCTCAGGTTGTCGGCTGTGCCGTTGGCACGATCAAGAGCCGTGTGAGCCGAGCCCGTAAGGCACTCGCAGCCATGCTTGATGCAGACATGGCGCCCGCACGTGTGCCAGGCGCGCCAGAGATCCATTCCGCGGAAGGCGCGTTCAACAACATTATGGATCAGGTGACCGCACTGAGTCGGGAAAACTGATGGAGGAAGAATCCGAAAGGGTTCAGCCGATCAGGAAGATGACACTGCGCAGGCAGGTGATCATCGCGATGGCGCTCGCGCTCAGCCCGTTGTTGATCCTTGGCGGCCTGAGCGCGCTGAGCGAGCGTTCGGATCAGCGCGAGGCGCGTTATCAGGAACTCGTCGACGCGTCGCGCGAAGGCATGTCTTCGGTGAATGCGGCTCTGTCTGCCTCTCGTCTGGCCCTGCGAATGGTCAGCGTCGATGACCGGCAGCCCCCCTGTGCCGACATTGGCGAACGCATGGCCCGGCTCGATCTGCCGGTCAGTAACGTCTACCGTTTCAATATTGACGGCAAGGTGGTCTGCAGTTCTGTCGGCGACAACCTGATCGGCCAATCGATGCCGGACCCGGAATGGATCGAGCGTCTGCGCAAGGGCGCGGAAGAACTGGAGTCGACGGCCTTTCCCGGCCTCGCACTTGGTGAGCCAGTCGTCTGGATGATCCGCGGCACCTACGACGCGGCAGGCGCCTACACAGGGTCGCTCGCTTTCACGCTCGACCTTCAGCAGCTTTCCCGGCGCTTCCCGGTTGTGGAAGGGGCGACTGGCTTGAACCAGGCGCTGGTCACATCGTCCGGCGCCGTCATCGGTTCGGAACTGATTTCCGAGGTCCCCGCGAATTGGCTGACCACCGAAGCGATGCTCGCGCAGCAGGTGCGCAAGCTGCAGCTACCGCAGGGCCAGCGTGTCGAGCTTGTCATTACGCCTGTCGCGGTTGACGGCATCCGGATGATGACGCCTTCGGCGACGCCGCCGCGCCAACGCCTCGATACGCTCGCGCTTTTCCTGATCCCGCTGCTCGCCTACCTGGCGGCCTTGTTCGCCGCCACGTGGATACTGGACATCATGGTGTTGCGCTGGCTCGAACGCCTGCGTTTGCGCATTTCGGACATGCGCCGCAACGATGAAATGACCCCGCTTGCCATGGATCTCGCGGGAGCTTCCGCAGAGTTGCAGCAACTTGCCCGGGCTTTCGATGACCTGACCAGCCGTGTGGCCAGCCACGAAGCCGATTCACGTCATGCGCTGAACCGCATGAAGGGCGCATTCCGCGAAACGCATCACCGCGTGAAGAACAACCTGCAGGTCATGCTCAGTATGCTGAAACTGCAGGTCCGCGGTGAAGAGAAGGTCGAAACCCAGCATGCACTTCGCATCGCCGCACAGCGCGTTGCGATGATGGCGGCGGTGCATCACTCGCTGCTTAACGAAGCACATCTCGAGTATGTCGAGGCGGAAGACCTTATCGACGCCATCTGCAGCCAGATCCACGAGCAGCAGGGATGGGGCGAGGAAAGCCGGCACATCGCGCGTGACGTCGACAAAGGGCCGCTGCCTTCCGATCTTGCGGTACCTCTGGCAATGTTCATCCAGGAGGCGTTTGACATGCTGTGCCCGCCGTCCGGCAGCGGCACGATTACCGAGGACCTGCGACTTTCATTGACACGGCAGGACGGCAATGCGCGCCTTCGCCTGTGTTGTGCCCGGACGAATCCAGGCTCCGAAGAAGATGCAAGCCGCGAACGTCACGCCAATTTCTTTCTCGCCGCCTTTGCCCGGCAGATGGAAGGCTCCGTCGAACAATTGGGTGATGATCCTGACAATGTCGTCATAGAACTCGTCTTCCCGGTCACGGTGGAAACGGGTGGTCCTCCGGCCTGATGTCAGACATGAAAAGCGCGCCCTCGGAGAGGGCGCGCCTGGTTTCCAGTGTGGCTGGATTAGTTGTTGATGTCTTCTTTGACTTCTTGCGCGGTCTCTTCGATGGCTTCGCCGCCCGCCTGAACGTCTTCACCAACCCCTTCGACCGTATTGCATGCGCTAAGCAGCATGGCTGCGACGAACATTGCCGAAAATGCGATCTTACCCTTCATTTTTCACTCCTTCAGTGGGCTGCAGAATATCAGTGTGCTGCAGATGCCTGTTCAACGCGCGCGCAGTGCGGCAGTTCCACGTTCACGAACAGATTTCAGAAATGTTGAGCTTTGCCGGGAAGAACGGACACTGCGCAAAGGCGGTCGATACAGGGCTCGGTTTTCAGGTCGGGTCTTGAATGGACTGGATGTAAGTCAGCAGCGCGTCGATATCTTCGGGGCTGAACACGAACGGCGGCATATCGGGATGGCCGACAAAGATTCCCTCGGCGAACGCTTCCTCGAGATCCCGCACGGGGTAATTCATTGCGATACGGCGGAAGGGCAGGGCATCCGGATGCGGACTGATGCCCGTTCGGCCAATTGCGTGGCAACCGGAGCATAGATTTTCGGCCATCTCACGGCCGGGCAGCACGGCCGCTGCCGCGACTTCTGCGGTACGGTCTCCAGTCGCCGCGCTGGAGCATGCCGCCAAGCCCGTGGCCATCGCCAACAGAATTGGAGTCAGGGATCTGAACATCCTCCGCATGGCTATTCCTCTCTCTTCAACCAACTCGAACCTCTCGCGGACCATCGCTCGCCGGAATAGGTATTCTTACGCACAGATTGACGCCAGAAATAAATGTTGACCGACATTTAAGTGCGAATATATATGATGTTCGTCATATAAATCGGGTCCAATCTCGGAGCTATCAATGCGCGTCACAAGGGAACAGGCCGAGCAGAACCGGCTCACCGTACTGAAATCCGCTGGGCGGCTATTCCGCGATCGAGGCTTTGACGGGGTGGGCATTGCGGACATCATGCGCGATGCCGGGCTGACGCATGGAGGTTTCTACGGTCAGTTCAGTTCCAAGGAGCACCTTGCTGCCGAGGCGAGCCGGGGGAGCATTGCCGCCACTTTTGGCCGGTGGGAAAAAGTCGCCGCCCGCGCCGAAACGGATCTCCTCCATGCCCTGGCTGACTTCTATCTGACCACCGATCATCGCGATGCGCGTGCCAACGGCTGTCCTATCGCCGCCCTCGCTGCAGATGCGGCCCGCTCGGGCCCCGATGTTCAGGCCGCCTTCCATGACGGCATCGCCGGCCATCTCGATATGCTCCAGCGCGCCTTTGACCAGCGCTGCGGTGAAGCTCCTGAGAATCGCGAGGCTGCGCTCGCGGCGCTGTCGACAATGGTCGGCGCTCTAGTCCTTTCCCGCGCCGTTGGTGACACAGCGCTGAGTGACGCGTTTCTTTCCGCTGCCCGCCAACAACTCAGCCAACCGCCGGACGGTTGATACAGGCGCTGCCAAGCCCTTTCCTCTGCATCCCCGTCACCAACCGCCCGGGCTCTCCGCCGGGCCGGGAGCCTCGCCATGTCCACCGCCCGCAAACCCAATCGCCGTACAGTTGCGCTCCTTGCCGCGCTCGCGGCCATTGGCGCCCTGTCAACCAACATCATTCTTCCCTCCTTCCCGTCGATGGCTGCCGAGTTCAGGGTCGAGACGCGCGATCTGGGTATCACGCTTTCCAGCTTCTTCATCGCTTTTGCTATCGGACAGCTCTTTGTTGGTCCGTTGTCGGATCGTTTTGGTCGGCGCTGGCTGGTGATCGGCGGCCTCGCCGTCTTCCTCGCCGGCACGGCGATCTGCGCTGCGGCCACCAGCCTGGACATGCTTGTTGCCGGGCGGGTCGTTCAGGCCCTTGGCGTGTGCGCTGCGTCGGTTCTCTCGCGCGCCATTGCACGGGACCTGTTCGAAGGTGAAGCGCTCGCGCGCGTGCTGTCGCTCGTGATGATCGCTATGGCCGCGGCTCCGGGATTCTCGCCACTGCTCGGCAGCGGCCTTGAATCCGCCTTCGGCTGGCGTGCAACCTTTGCATTCGTTGCTTTCGCAGGCCTCGTTTTCGGCGCCGCCTATACCTTCGGCCTGCCGGAAACACTTCCCAAGGATCGCCGCATGGCGCAGACGCCTGGCGAGGTCCTGCGCGCTTATGGCAAACTTCTGGGAGACGTCCGTTTCATCCTTCCTGCTGCGGCTGTCAGCTTCATCATCGGCGGCCTCTATGCCTTCTTCGGCGCAGCGCCCGCCGTCCTGATTGGCGGGATGGGCTTCACGCCCTTCCAACTCGGTCTCTTTTTTGCCGCCACGGTCTTCGTTGTCTTTGGTGCAGGGGCCGCTGCGCCGCATCTCGCGCGCCGTCTCGATCCTGTGCGGGCCGCTGCCACGGGCAGCCTCATCGCGCTCACGGGCGCGCTTGTACTCGTCGCTGTCTCTTCCGCTGCTGGCGTTGGCGTCTTCAGCTTCGGTGTCGTCCTGTTCCTTCTCGGTATGGGCATCACAAATCCTCTGGGTACGGCCATTACGCTCCAGCCCTTCGGCGACCGCGCCGGGCTCGCCTCGGCGCTGCTTGGCTTCCTCCAGATGGCAAGCGCCGCTCTCGGCACGGCGCTTACGGTCTCCCTGCCGCTTCCCCCACTTGGCGCACTCGCTGCCGTGATGACCGGGGCGGCCGGCCTTGCGCTTCTCTCCCTCCTCGCCGGCGGTGTCCGCCGTCCGCAACCCGCCTGACCGGAGGCCCGCATGCCTGATTCACTAACTCTCCATGAACATACACGCACCATCACCTGGTATGACGCCGAAGCAGCCCGTACCCGCCTCGCCGGGAAGTCCGGACTCGAAGTCATGCAGGGCATCCGCGACGGGACGCTTCCGCCGCCGCCGATGGCCCGCGTCATCGGTTTCCGGTGCATCGTCGCCGAGCCGGGAGAGGTCGCCATGCAGCTGGACCACGACCCCTCGCTGGAAAATGCTATCGGCATGCTCCATGGCGGCGTGGCTGTTTCAATGCTCGATACCGCGATGGGCGCTGCAGCGAATACGCTGCTTCCGGCGGGCAGCGGCGTCGTCACGCTGGACCTCTCGATCACGTACCTGCGCCCAGCGACGCCGGGTACCTCCCCGATCACCGCTACCGGCAAGGTGCTCAATCTCGGCCGCACGGTCGCGTATGTCTCGGGCGAGGTCAAAGATGCCAAAGGCCGTCTGGTGGCTCATGCCGTGGGCAACTTCTCCATCCTCGGTGACCGCCCCGCCACCTGACGCATTTAACTTGCGCTGGCGCCTTGCCTTTGGAGGGCGCGGTGATCGGGCAGTGTGAACAGCGTAGATCCGTCAACGGACAATGCTTCGTCCCTGCATTCTAAAATGAAGCGCCAGCCCCGTCATCGCGCGGAGCTGGCGACTCTGGAATGCTTTGAGGCGGGATGACTAATCGTCGTAACGCTCATCATCATCATCGTCGTAGCGATCGTCATCATCGTCGTCGTCATAACGGTCATCGTCATTGCCGCGCAGGCCGCAATCGTCATCGCGTTCGCGGCGCAGTTCCTCGCCTGAGGTTGGGTGGAAATAGACTTCCATGCACTGGCCCGACGCGTCGATGCCCTTCACCTCGATCTTGCGGGCATACTGCTCGTACTCGCGCACGTCGAAGCCCTGTTCGTCGAGGCTCGCGCGAATGTCGGGATAGCTCGCGTTTGCCTCGATCTCGTAACGGTCCGGTACGGCGGGCGGCGCGCCGGCCGGCGTTGAGCCCCCGGCAAATCCTGCCGTGGCAACAGCGCCGGCGGCAGCTGCGCCTATCAGATGGGTAAGTGAAACCATGGGTTCGGTCCTTTGCTTGCATGGACCGCCCCTTGCGGCCCGTCCGGCGTTCTGGCCCAATGCGCCTGACAGGCGATTGCCCGCGCCAGTCAGCTTCCAGTCAGGTTTGTTGCGGCATGGGGCAGGGTCCCAAGGAGCAAAGTACCCCCGTGAAGTCCGTTTTCTTCAGCCTTGTCCTTGCCGCCGGCCTGTTTGCCGGGGCCGTCCACACGGCCTCGGCCGACAGGGGCGGGCGCGAGCGCGATGACGATCAGGAAAAAGTCTGGGAAGCCCGCAAACGCGGTACGATCTTGCCTTTGGAGACCATTCTCGCCAGCCTCTTGCGCGCCTATCCCGGTGAGATCCTGAAGATCGACCTTGACGATGATGACGACTATCTCATCTACGAAATCGAGATCCTGACACGGCGAGGCATCGTGCTCGAACTGGAAGTTGACGCCCATACCGGCCGCATCCTCGACATCGAGGAAGACGATTGATGCGCATTCTTCTGGTTGAAGACGAAAAGATCATCGCCGACGATATCGCGGCCGCCCTGCGCGATGCCGGCTTCGTTGTCGACCACGCGGCTGATGGCGAAAATGCGTGGTTCCTGGGCGATACCGAACCTTACGATGCCATCGTGCTCGATCTCGGTCTGCCGCGTCTGGACGGCCTTTCCGTGCTAAAGCGCTGGCGCGCTGCGGGCCAGCTCACGCCTGTGCTGATCCTATCTGCGCGAGGCAGCTGGATGGAGCGCGTCGATGGCATTGAGGCTGGTGCCGACGATTACCTTCCGAAGCCTTTCCAGGTGCCCGAACTGGTCGCCCGTCTGCGCGCCCTCATCCGCCGCGCCGCAGGTGTTGCTCAGCCGGTGATGCGCGCCGGTGACCTGGTTGTTGATACGCGCCGCATGACCATCCTCAATGCCGGTCAGCCGGTGAAGGTTACGCCGCTCGAATTCCGCCTCGTTGACTATCTCGTCCACAATGGGGACCGGGCGGTCTCCACTGGCGAGCTTGCCGAACATTTGCACGGTATCGACGGCAGCTCGGATACAAACGCCATCGAAGCCATGATCTCACGCCTGCGCCGCAAGCTTGGTCCCGGTGTCATCGAAACCCGGCGCGGATTTGGATACATGATCGGCAAGGACGCCTGATCCGGCATGCGTTCGCTCCGGCTTCGCCTGCTCCTTGGCGCCGCCGCGGCGATTGCCATTGCCTTGTTCATCAGCTGGATCACGCTCGTCCTGCTGTTTGAACGCCACATCCAGCGAAATACCGAAGCCGACCTCATCCGCCATGGCCAGCAGCTGATCAGTGAGCTGACATTCACGCCGGAGGGGCTCGACGTGAATCCCGAAGCGACGGGAGATCGCCGTTTCAACCAACCCGCCAGCGGTGTCTATTGGCAGATCACGCGCGGTGCGCTTGTCCTGCGCTCGCGTTCGTTGTGGGATAACGCGCTGGCTGTGCCGGCGGGCATTGACGGCACCAGATGGCATCACCGCCGCGCCGACGGCCCCTTTGACCAGCGGGTTCTCGAAGTCTCCCGCGCGGTCCAGCATAGTGGGCAGGAGGCTCCGGCGCTTGTCCAGATCGCCATAAATGAGCGCGACCTTCTGGATGCGCGCAGCGAATTTGCACGTGAACTCGGGCTTTTTCTCGTGCTCCTCTGGGCTGCGCTCAGCACTGCGGCCTGGCTGCAGGTCCGCATTGGTCTGAGGCCCCTGAAGGTCATCGAAAGCTCAATCGACGAATTGAAGACGTCTCCCGCATCACGCCTTGAAGTCAGCCGCTTCGCGACGGAAATCAGTCCGCTGGCGGAGCAGATCAACGCACTCGCCGATTCCCGCGAAGCAGACCTTCGTGCCGCTTCCGAGCGCGCGGCCAATCTGGCCCACGCCCTGAAGACACCGCTCTCCGCCTTGCGTGCCCTGTCCCGCCGTGTCGCTGCAATGGGCAACGCCGATCTCGCCGACGGGCTAGAAAGTTCCATCCAGGCCGCTTCGGACACCGTCGAAAGGGAACTCTCGCGCGCCCTTGCGGCCGCAAGCCAGGATCGCGGCCCCACAGAGGCTGCGCCCGTCATCGAGCGGCTTGTCAGCGTTCTCCGGCGTACAGAATCCGGCAGCCGCATCACGTTCGACATCGCATTTCCTTCCGGCACGCGCCTGCCAGTCTCGCAGGCGCAGTTACTCGAGCTCGCCGGCCCTGTGCTGGAGAACGCCGTCCGATTTGCCGCGTCGAAAGTTCATGTATCCGGTGGTCCGCGCCAGCTTGTCATCGAGGATGACGGTCCTGGCCTCGGCACGGCGGAACGCGAGCAGGTCATCCTTCGTGGCCAGCGTGCCGACGAGCGCCCCGGCGGCCACGGTCTTGGTCTGTCCATTGCCAATGATCTTGCTCAGGCGACGGACGGAAAGATGGAACTGGATACCTCCGGGCTTGGCGGCCTGCGCGTCCGGATCAGCTGGTAATTGCCAGGGCGGGCCGATGGCCCGCTGGACCAGTTCAACAATCCTCGCCAATCAACGTCGTGAAGAAGAGAGGCAGCCGGGTGTCCAGGAGAATGCCTGGCCATCAAGTGCCGTGAAGGCGCCATCGGCAAAGTTCCGCGGCGTGATGGTGAGGTCTTCCTTGCGGAAAGTAAGGACGTTGAAGCTCGGCGGTGCCGCTCGCAGGCGATGAGACAGCGTACCCGCAGACACTGCGAGATAATGTCCGGGGCCGGAATGGATACGCTCCGCATGCGGTGTATGGACATGGCCGGTCATCAGCATGCGGAACGGGCTACCGGCTAGACGGGCGCTCGCGATGTCGCCGCGGCGTGTGCTTGTTCGCAGGCCTGCGCCCGCAAGATGGGTGAAGGGATGGTGGCAGACCATGACCGGGATGTCGTCTTCGCGCATCTCGTGGCCGAGCAGGTCGTCGAGGTGCGTGAGGTTGACCGAGCCTTCGGCCCAGTTGGTACGCGACTGCCAGCCCCGCGCCGTATTCAGCGGCAGGAGGCGGATGTTTCCGACGCGCAAGGGGCGCGTGAGGTCGCCGAAGTGTTCCGAGTACCGCGCGAAGGGTTTCAACAGGCGGTGCCCGGCATGGAGCAGCGGTGTGTCATGGTTTCCGGGCACAACGATGGCGGGCAGGGCGATGTCGTCGACCCATTGGCGCGCATTTCTGAATTCCTCGCGCGTGCCGCGCTGGGTGAGATCTCCGCTGACGACGAGGGCATCGGCTTTTTCGGAACGGATGGCATCGCTCGCCGCGTTCAGGAGCGTGTCGCTGGTGGCGCCCAGATGTATGTCTGCAACGTGTATGAGCTTCATGAGACCGGTTTTGCACGGATGACGCGGGCCGAATCCGGCACGAGGCGGAATTCTGAGATCGCAGGCAATTCAATCGGCTCGCCATCAATCGTGGCAGGGATGGGTTCACCGTGGACATCTTCGAGGACGACCGAGGTGGCGATCTCGACGGTAACGTCGTCTGCATCGCGCCAGCCTTTGAGCAGCGATTGCACGCCAACGCTGACGAGGTCCAGCTGCGAGTCCGGGTCAATGGCAGCGACGTCAAAGCGGGGGCGGCGTTCCCCAGCAAGCACAACAGCGCCGGCCGTGGCCAGCGTTTTGACCGTGCGCGAACCAACGCGCGAGCGGAAATCGAGGCGGGTTTCCATGTCGAACACTTCATTTCGGGCGGCCGCCCCAATGGCTTCGAGGATGGCGCCCTGTCTGACAAGCTCCCGGCTTTCGCTGAGCGTGGTCAGGCGGCCGGCCATAACGGCGACATAGAAGCGGTGCCCTTCGATCTCGCCAGCCGCCCAGGGCGCGATTTTGGGATCGGTCAGGGCGGACGTGAGGATGTCCAGCCATTCCGTTCTGCCATGGTGGAGACGCTGGTGGAGCATGTTCATGGTGCCGCCGGGCAGGGCGAGTACAGGCGGGCCGGACGGGCCGGATGTGCTCATCACGCAGTTCACGCTGCCATCTCCGCCCCATGCAATCAGGGCGTCCGCGCCTTTGTCGATCGCCCGGCGAGCGGTCGTCTTCAGGTCTTCTTCGCCGAAAGGCACGACTTCGCCATCGAACCCGAGGTCCGAGAGGGCCTTTGAAAGGAGCTGTTCCGCATCATCGGGAACGGAACCCGATTTGAGGTTCACCAATGCCAGGATCTTCTTCATGCGCGCTCCGCGAGTATGTAACCGGGCATCCAGGACGGCGGACCAGCTATATGGGCTGGGACAGCTGAAACAGATCGTAATCCCCGCACCAGTCCCAACGCGCAGAAAGGCAATTGGTTACAACACCGGCTGCATTTTTTGCGCTGGGCGGCAGTCAGCCCGGGCTGGCAGCGGAAAGCGCCTGCCGGTGCCGGGCAATCTGGCGTTCGAGGATCGGGCGGCCAGCCGCCGTGGCAGACGAAGAAAGGATCAATGCATAGCCGAGCGAAGCAGAGGGGAGCAGTTCGTGTGTCGGCAGGGTGCCCATGGCCCAGCTGAGCATGACGCCGTTGCCAAGATGCGAAAGCGTACGCTCCAGGACTTCAACAGGGGTGGAAGTGTCCAGCAGGCCCTCGTCCTGTGCGGCGGAGAGCAGCCAGCGCCAGGCGGCGCGCGTCTGTTCCTGCCGCTCCGGTGTGGCGAGGCCGGTATTGTCTTCGCCATTTGTGTCGAGCAAGGCTTTCCACAGCGGGCGATAAAAGTCCGGGTCCTGAACGAAATAACTGGCGCCGAGGGCGTGGGCCTCGAAGAACCGGTCGATGGCATTGTCGACCTTCAGGGAGTGGAAGCGGTCGAGGAAATCGCGCTCGTCCTCCAGCACCGCCATGACGACGGCGCGCTTGGAGCCGAAAAGGTTATAAGGCGTGGCAACGCTGACCTCGGCGCGCTGGGCGATCATACGCATGGAGAGGTTTGTGTCTCCCGTCTCGCGGATGAGGTCGCGCGCGGCGCGCACGATCTTCAGCCGCCGGTCGGCTTTCGCCTGTTCCCGCCGGCCGACATCGGAGAGCGTACCCGGATCACTCATGCGGCGAGCCGGGTTTCTTCGGGCTGCGTGATGAGGTCGGCCCTGTAGTCGAGGTTCAGGGCTTGCATCATTTCCTGCCGATCCGGGCCAGCGCTCGGTGGATAGACAGCCGCATTGAGGCGCTTGCCGCGCGCCCAATAGTAAAGGACGGTCGCAAGGTTCTGCGGCTTGCCAAGCCATTTGTCCGGATGCTCCAGCATGTGGAAGCCGCGCATCGCTTCGCGCAGCAGGCGGACATCCGCGCGCACGGCGATGCGTATGCCATCGTCGACGAAGCTCTGCATCAGCTTCGCTTTCAGTTTCGGCTTGAAGCCGGGGGTCAGTGTTTCGCGGGCGCGCTTGATCGCGGAGCGGTCCTGGCGGCGCTGCGTGAGGTAGAACGGCCGAAGCTCGGCGCCGAGGCGCTCGTGGAAGAGCACGGCGCGCCGGACGGGATCGGATGTTTCATCGAGCGTCTTGCGCAGAAGCTGGGCGCCGACGGCAGCGAACGAACATCCGCGGCCATAGAGGGGATTGGTACGGATCAGCGTGTCGCCGAGGGCGAAGTAGCCGCGCGTGGCGGGCTTGCCGTCGATCACGAGGTCGCGCCAGCGGCTGACGAGATCACCCATGCCGAAAACCTTGCTGGTGCGGCTGGAGCGGGTTTCATTCGTCCACGGTTGAAGTCCGGGGAGCTGCAGGGTGATGGCGTGGAAGATGTCTGGATTGAGGATCGACTTGCGCAGCTCGAGCTCGACTTCCGGCAGGGCGATGGTGATCGAGAAATTGCCGTTGTCGCCGGGGAAGACGCCGTATTTCAGGTAGCCGAGGTCGCCGCTGGCGGGCGGATGTTCGTTGCGGACAGGCTCCTGCTGGCCGGGGTTCAGGCGGTAGTGCATGGTGAAATAGAGGATGCCCGCATCCTCCTTCTCCTCGCGCACATTCGCGCCTTCCTCAACGAGCTGGTCGAAGGTGAAGCCGCTCTTGCCAGTTGTGTCGACGATGATGTCTGCGGTGAGGGTCTGCTCGACACCGTCCTGCTCGCCGGTGACACCAGTAACATCGATGGTGCCATCAACGCCCTTTGAAGTAACGAGGCGTTTGACGAGGAAGCCTGAGCGGATCGTGACGTTCTCCAGCGTTTCGACGTATCGCCGCATCGCGAGTTCCAGCGTCGTACGGCGACTGGTGATGATCGTCATCTCCGTATCCTGAGGATCGGGCGTATAACGTGCCTGCTGAACATCGGTCAGCATCATCTCGAACGTGATCTCGCGCGAGCCGAGGGCCATCAGCTGGTCGATCAGTTTCGGATGCTCGGCCTTCATGATGTTGCGCAGGCGCGCAAGGAAGGCGTGGCTCTGGCGCAAGTGGCCAACGCCTGTACGGCGCCAGTCCCGGAACAGATCGTCGGGATCGTCTGTAGCGATCGCGCCGTCGCGTTCCAGCAGGAGTACCTGGCGTCCCGAAGGCGCGAGCATCAGCGCGCTGCAAAGCCCGCCGATCCCTGCGCCGATGACAATGACACTTTCACGTTTGGACATGGGAACACTCCCGTTCAATCGATCTGCTTGAGGAATTCGAGGATGGCGTCGTTGACCGCTTCAGGGGCTTCCTGCTGCGTCCAGTGGCCTATACCGGGGATCATGCGGTTGATGCGCAGGTCCTTGACGAAGTGCGGCATCATCTCGATAGCCGCCGCCGCCATCATAACGACTCCATCATTTGTTCCGGCCACGAACATTGCTGGCTGGCGGATCTCTGTCGGGGCGTCCTTGGTGAGTTCCCAGTAGAGGTCGTGGTTGCGGTAGTAATTCAGAGGGCCGCGAAGTCCGGAACCGGAAAACTCTTTGGTAAAGAAATCGAGGTCAGCTTCGGTTAGCCATTTCGGAAGGCTTCTCGGCTCCGGCATGTTCGTGAACATGTCATCGTGCTCACCCTTTGCGGGAAGCGAGGCGAGATCTGTTTCACCGCCTCCAAGCACGAGGAATTTCTTCAGACACAGGCGGATATCACGTTCGAACTCCGCTTCGGCGACGCCCGGCTCCTGGAAGTAGAGCTGGTAGAAGAACTGGCCCTTGAACATTTCCCGCATCATCGGCATCGGCTGCACGGGTGAGCGGGGCATGAAGGGGACCGACAGCCCGCCTACGGCGCGGACGACGTCAGGATGGTTCAAGGCGCAAGCCCATGCGGTTGGCGCGCCCCAGTCATGGCCGATGACAATCGCCTTGTCATAGCCGAGCGCCGGGATCAGTCCGATGATGTCCTTGACGACTTCAGACTGGCAGTAAGCGGTAATCTCGGCCGGCTTGTCGCTCTTGCCATAGCCACGCATGTCCGGCGCCACGACATGGTAGCCAGCCGCCGCAATCGGCGCAAACTGATGACGCCAGGAATACCAGGACTCCGGAAACCCGTGCAGCAACAGCACGAGGGGGCCTTTGCCCGCCTCGGCGATGTTCAGGGATATTCCGTTGGTGGCGATCCGGCGTTGAGTGACACCCGGCCAGCTCATGCGGCCACCAGCGGACGGGTGTCCTGCTTGGTGCCCGGCAGGATGGCGCCGCGCGTGTCGGTATTGTAGCCGGCACCTGCGGTCCAGGCGACGCCGCCGCCGACGATGACCGTATCGACGCCGAGCGCATCGCGGACATAACGGCTGCCGTCGCCGGGAACGTCCTGCACGAAGATTTCCTCGCCGCGATTGATCGTCTGCGGATCAAACACGACGATGTCGGCGATGTAGCCCTGCCGGATCAGGCCGCGCTCCGGGATGCCCCAGATGCTGGCTGTGTCGGACGTGATCTTCTTCACGGCGGACTCGATGCTCATCGCGTTCAGGTCGCGGACGAAGTGGGCAAAGAGGTAGCCCGTGTCACCATACGTGGAGAAGGAGAGGATATGGGCGCCGCCATCGCTCGCGCCGATGTGGACACGGGGATGTTTCAGAAGCGCGCTGACGCGTTCGTCCGAGTTGTGGCCCATGTCGGCGGCCAGGAAGTGTGCGTCGAGATTTTCCTCGATGGAGAGGTCGATCATGACATCGATCGGTGTCGTGCCGCGCGCTGCCGCGATTTCACCGACCGTCATGCCAACGTATTTCTTGTTGGCCTCGGTCTGCACAAGGCGGAGGCGCAGGTTCGGCCAGAGGGCAGCATAGACTGCCGATTCTGCAACCAGCTTCTCGCGGGTCGCTTTGTCCTTGAACGCGGCGACGATCTGCTCCGGCGTGCCGAAGCGCATGATCTTGTACCAGCCGGGCAGGCGGATGAAGAGGAGGCTCGGCACCGCGAAGCAGAAGCTGATGTCGATCGGGCGGGTCTGCACCTGCGGCCAGACACGCGCGCCGCGGGCGAACTGCTCGTCGACGCGGCGCATGACGCGGTCAACCGCATCCACATTGTCGGCGTTCACGAACAGCGGCGAGAACGTGGTCGGGATCGCGTACTTGAGTGACAGCTCGGCGAGCTGGTCGAGACGGGCGATGGTGAGGTCGGGATCGTAGAATTCCGGAACGATCTGCAGGATGCGGCCATACTCGCCGAGCACAGCGGCGAAGGCTTCGACTTCGGCGGCGTCCGCATAGCGGCTCGGCACAGGCTGGAGCTTCTCGTCCATATCGACATAGCTGGTCGAGAGGCCGATAGCGCCGGCATCGAGGCATTCGCGCAGGACGCCCTGCATGGCAGCAATTTCTTCCGGCGTAGCAGTACGCTCCATCGCGGCATCGCCCATCACCCAGAGGCGAATGACCGAGTGCCCGACCAGCGGCGCCACGTTGATGGCGAGGCCCTTGCGGATGCGTGTGATGTATTCGGCAAACGTTTCCCAATCCCACACGACACCTTCCTTGAAGGCCTTGTAGGGCATCTCTTCAATCTGGTTGAACATGCCGACCAGCTTCATCCGATGCTCGGTCTTCAGCGGTGCGAGCGACAGAGAGCAGTTGCCGGGCACGATGGTTGTGACGCCGTGGGAGAGGGCAGGCTTGGCATAGCCGTCCCAGAGGAGCTGGGCATCAAAGTGCGTATGCGGATCGATAAAACCGGGGGCGACGACCTTGCCTTCGGCGTCGACTTCCTTGCGGCCCTTTTCCGAGACGCGGCCAATCTTCGCAATTCGGTTGCCGTTGATTGCGATGTCGGCGTTATATGCGGGCATACCGGAGCCGTCGACGACACGGCCATTCCTGATCACCAGATCGTACATTCCTGATTCCTCCTCAGTGTTCTTTGTTATGAGCATCGGCATATCTGCCGGATGAAGCGACAAGCGCGTCGCGGACCTTTTCCCAGCTAGCGCCGATCAAGCCTTCAGCAGAATCGGCGGCGCAGGATGCGAGCAGTGTGCGGGCGGCAAATTCGTCGAGTGTGACGAGGGATTGGCCGCCGTTCTGGAATGAGAGCGTCACGAGCAGCTCGGCCTCGCCATCATGGGCGGCAGCAATCTGGACCTGGCTGATCGTGGCGTGGCTCATACCGAAGCGCGCGGGGGCTCGATGAAGATGACATCGCTCGGCAGGATCGGGTTGGACCCGCGAACGCCGCCGGCAGCGCCTGCCGATCGCATGAAAACGTGCAGGTTCCAGCTCTGAAGCTTCGAGACTGCCTCTGCCTCGGGCGTGCCGGACAGGTGGCGGGCGGCAATGGTGGCCCAGGTGTCGCCGCCCGTGGGCAGGATCGACTTGCGGACCGGCGAGAGTTCAGCAGCTGGCATTTTTTGCGTTTCCCCGTGTCAATGCGTAAACTTAGAACACGTTTCAAATTTTCCGGCAAGCGTCTCCGGAGGTTGAATCGGGAATGACGTAGGGTCCGCCGCGTGCGTGACCCGGCGGCGGACCATCTGGCAAAATGATAGTTCAGCCCTTCAGGAAACTGTGGATCAGACTCGCAGCGCGATTGGATGCAGATGGGTGGGATACGGCTATGGCGGCATTGAAGCCGGCCTCCTGGATAGCCCGGTACTTCGCATGGTCCTCAAAGGCCGAACGGATCAGCGAGATGACCTGTTCAGGGCTGTTTCCCACTTCGCCGAACTGCCAGTGGCGGTAATGGGGATCGCCCTGCCAGGCCGCGCCGTGCGCACTCGCGAAAACGCAGGGCTTGGGTGACTGCAGGAACTCGTAGACCTGGCTGCTGACATCGCCGGCATAGACAGCGGCGGAGCGCGTGTAGTCCATATTGATGGAATGGAGACTGCCGCCATCGAAGCGCAGGTTGGGGCGCGCCGGGCCGGCGGCCAGCCTGTCGAACAGTTGGCGCGACTTTCCGCGCAGGCGCACATGCGGCGCGATGATGAAGTTGAATTCCGGCATCTGTCCGAACGCGCTCACGAGGGCTTCGCCGAAGGGCAACCAGGAGGCGAGCTTCTCGTCGAAATGCGGATTGTAGAGGACGACCGGGTTATCGTTCGCGAAGAAGCGGGGGGCGGGCCCGCCGAGGACATCGAACTTGCAATAGCCAATGACGTGGCAATTCCGCGCGGTTGCAAGGCCGCGCGCAATGAAGGCGTCGTAGTCCTTCTGGCCGGCGACGAGGATCAGGTCGAAGGCGCTGATGCGGCGGTCATACCCCTTGGCCCGGTCGCCCGCGCCGTGCGGAATGTGGGCGAGCTTCGGGCAGCGCTTGCCGAGCAGGGTTTTGAGAAGTGTCGATGTCCGCTCCGGTGAGAGCACCGCGCCGTAACCTGCGATCATGTTCCGTGCAAGGACGAGATTGGGTGCGCGTGGCGGGCAGACGTGCAGCGGACGGTCCGTGTACATCAGTGGCGCACGACGGACAGCGCCGCTGAGTTCGGGCGCATGGGCGGCTACGATCTGCTCATGCCAGTGGGTGGACACGAGCAGGTGGGTGGTGACACCCTCCTTGTGCAGTTCCCGCGCAGTGCCGAGGACGTGGAACAGCTGGTGCGCCTCGCCGATGGCGATGACCAGAACGCTGGGCGGGGCGGCAGCAGTCATGGGCGGGCTCAGAAGCCGTGTCGTTTCAGGCCTTCGAAGTCTGCCACCGTGTCGACTTCGGCCCAGCGGTGTCCCTTGATCAGCACTGTATCAACGGCGCCGGTGGTGCTGGCCAGTGCGTCAATAGCCTTGAGGAACCAGGCGGAGACGCCTTCCTGCGTGCGCATCATCTGCTCCAGCTTTCCGCGGAAGAGGCCAACGCCCTCGCCCATGAAGCGCAGCATGCCGATGGATTCAGCGTGGGTAACGTCGAGTGGCAGGGTCTTGCCGATGGCCTTCAGTTTCGTGCCGTCGAGCGTGACTTTCATGTCGTCGGAATCGTAGCTGTCCTTCTGGTCGATGGTCACCTGGATCGGGCAGGCCTTGTTGCCAATCACGGCCTTCAGCAGGCTGAGTTCGAACAGCGTGTCGCCGTTGATCAGCAGGAAGTCGCTATCCATCTGCTCACGGACCATCCAGCAGGAGGCGAGGTTGTCGGCGACCTGGAAGAAAGGGTTGAAGAAGGGCCTCGCCTTCAACGGTCCGGTGCGGCCCGCGAGTTCGGCCTCGACGAGGTTCGGCATGAAGCCTGTCACGACCGTAACATCCCGGATTCCGGCGGCCTGGAGGGTATCTAGCTGGTAGCCGAGCAGGGTCGTACTCTGCACAGGCAGCAGGCATTTCGGTTGGGACTCTGTGAGCGGCAGGAGGCGGGAGCCGCGGCCGGCGCTCAGGAGGATGGCTTTCATGCTGCGCGCGGGCCCTGTGGTTCGAGGAAGGACAGATCTGCCGAGGCAAAGTCGACGACCGTTATCGGATGTTCATTCGCCGCGCGTCTTAGACCAGCCGAGGGGTTTACCGCAATCGCGTGATCGCCCTGCAGCAGCATGCCGAGGTCGGAGATATGGTCGCTATAGGCATACACGGGTCCGGCGAAGCTGAACTCGGCGAGGCGTTTGAGCTTCTCGGCGCCATAGCAGTTGGCGCCGGCAAGGCGGGGCGGTGGGTGGCGTGCGTCCGCGGTCCAGTCGAGCCGTGTCGCAATGACCTGATGGAATCCCAGCGCGCGGGCAAGCTTGTCGACATAGAGGTCGACCGAGGCCGTGCAGACAACGAGGTGATGCCCCTGTGCGGCGTGCCATCGGATGGCGGCGGCGGCACCCGGCCACAGGCCGGTCTCGATCTCGCGGGCAATGAACGCCTCGGCCGCAGCGTCCAGTTTCTCCCGGCCGAGCCAGGTAAGCGAACGCAGGGCGCGCACCTTCACCGAGTCGCGGCTCGCAAGGCCGAGCTTGTGCGCGAGGCCGTGCAGCGCAAGCATCGGCACGGCAAGCCAGAAGGCGAGACGGTGTCCGTTCACGAAGATCAGGAACCGCGTCCAGGTCGGGTGGCGCGTGATCGTGCGGTCAAGATCGAAGATGGCGGTGCCAGCCATGCCCTTCAGCCTTCAAGCCAGGAGACGGGCTTTCTCTTCTGCGCCATGGCCTGCAACAGGCGCACGCCGTGGAAGACGAGGCAGAACGCCGTCCAGGCAGCGACCGCGACGAAGCCCCAGCCCGGCGCGCCGAGGATCACCGCGATCATGAAGATCAGCATGTTGGGATTGCGCCGCGCGGTGATCTCGCGCGCAAAGCCATCGATGGGTTGCCAGACGTGAATGTGGAAGCCGAACTGCTGGATGAAGAGTCCTTCCTCGATACGATTCAGTACATATCCGGCCAGGATCACAAGCAACGAGCCGATGAGCAGCGTTTCGGAAGGGCCGGTCGCCGCGCCGGACACGCCAACGAAGATGGCCCAATACCAGAACGGCGGATGGATCAGGTCGATACCGTGGTCATACACGTCGCCCCACTTCGAATAGGTCATCGTCGTGCGCGCAAGCTTGCCGTCCACGGTGTCGAGGAAGGTCATCACCCATGCGGCCGCAATGCCGGCAGCCCATTGGCCGGTCCAGAACAGCCAGAAGGCGAGGATGACAAAGCCGAGGCTGGCAGTGGTCACCGTGTTCGGGGAAATATGCAGCCAGGCGCAGAACCGCGTCGCATGGAAGGCGGGCACCGGCCAGGCATATTTGGTGACGAGATCTGTGACGCCCTTGTAGGAGCCCCTGAACAGGACGCGCTCGATCTCGACGGCGGGCACGGTCCGCATCGAGAGGGCATATGGCACTTCCCGCTTGCGCAGGGACTTGTTGTAGGCGTCCGCAAGGTCATGCATGTCGCCGGGTTGGAGGCCGGCTTCGACAAGCGTGGCGCGAAAGACATGAGGCGCGCTGAACAGCGGCAACACGGTTTCAGGCGAAGTCCCTTCCGGAAGGTGGACCGCGACGAGCTGTTCGCCCTTGCCGTCCGCCGCCGGCGCGACGAGGGCCGCGCCGGGGCGGGCGAGCAGGTTGCGCTGGAGCGATGGCGAGAGCACCCACTCCGTTCCGGCCAGCAGGCGCCCGCCCGAAGTGTCGACGCCCGCGGCGCCCGCCTTGGTCCAGGCGCGGCGCTGCCACTCGGCGAGATCCAGCCCCCAGAGTTTGACCGGCAGGTCTCCCAGCAGGCGGATGGAAACGGAAGGTGTTGTCATTCTGGAAATAAGCCTGAGAGTATCCGGGACTTAGGGGACGGATCGGGGAGAGAGCAGGTCATGCAGCGCAATGCAACATTTGAAACCTTCGGCGGCACCGACACCCTGATTTCGGACTATTCTTACTGGAGCGTGCAGGCCCGGCCAAAGCAGGTGACGCTCGGCGCCCTGGTGATCCTCGCGCATGGCCCGGCCACTGCCTTCTCGGAACTGCCGCCGAATGCCTTCGCCGAACTGGCGGAAGTGATCGAAGATGTCGAGACGACGACGCGCGCCACCTTCGGAAACGACAAGATCAATTACCTGATGCTGATGATGGTCGATCCGCACGTGCATTTCCACGTATTGCCGCGGTACAAGGCGCCGGCAGCCTTCCAGGGCGCGACCTACCCGGATCCGGGCTGGCCGGGGCAACCTAACCTTGGCGCCTCGGAGGGGCTGGCGGATGTGGCGATGGTCGCCGGCGTGCTGCGCCGGGCCTGGCCGAAGCCGAGAGACTGAACGCGGAACGACGACCATCAGGACGCCCGTGCTGACAGGATCTGCCGGACAAGTGTGAGATCGCCCGGTGAATCGACGTCGATGGCGGCCTCAGCGAACGGCATTTTCACCACGCCGATACGCGCCTGCATCCGCGCCGAAATCAATTCGAAGACACGCTGCACGCCGGGGCGCCCGACCAGTATGCGCAGACCGGTTAGCAGCCCGAAGCGCCAGGCAATGCGCCACGGTTTTTTCCGGTCCTGTTCGGCAGATCGCCAGAACTCGATGACCTTCAGCGCTGCCGGCGTTGCGATGAAGAAGAGGTTGCAGCCGGAGAGCGGCTCGTCGCCGAAATTGAGATAGGTCCGCTTTGTATGAGGATAGGCGGCCCGGATCGTGTCGCGACCTGCGAGGCCAACCGTCAGATCAGCGCCGCCCGCGATGGCATGCTCGAGAAAATGGTCGACCATGGCGGGCGTCAGCAGCGCGTGATCGCAAGTCGTCACGAGAAGCGGCAAGGTGATATCCTGCTCAAGCGCGCCAAGCAGGCTTGAGGCGGGGCCGCCTTCAACTGAAGCCGCAGGCCGGGCCGGCGCAGACCCGCGCGCGCGCTCAAGCAGCGGAGCAGAGAGGCCGGAGACGAAAACCGGCTGCTGCACGAGCGGGCTGTTATTCATTGCACGGAGGACGCGGGCAAGCATCGGTTCGCCGAGAATGTCGATCAGCGCCTTGCTCTCCACGCCTTCCGCAGCGCAGAGCGGATCGCCGCTGGCGCGCGCACCGGCCAGCACAAGGGCGGAGACGGGTTTCGCGCCGGCAGCGTTGTTCAAAGGGATTTTCCGTAGATGCGGTAGGTCTTGTACTTCGGGGCCTCATACAGGGCCACGAGGTTGATCAGGTCGCGGTTGGTCTCGAGAATCCAGGATGCTTCGACCTCGCGCACACCGCGCGCGTGCTGGCATGCAAATGCGGTTTCGCAGCTCGCGACCATGGTCAGCATGCCGCGCCGTGTTTTGTGGAACTTGCGGCGCATGCCCGCGAGCGGAAGGCGTGCAGTGCGCGTGCCTTTGATGTTCAGCCGGTGCAGCAGCTGCGCCCAGCCGAAGGGAAGCAGGCGGCCATCAAGCCCCTCGATCGCTTCGTTTAAGTTCGGCAATACCAGCGTGAAGCAGGCCGGCTCGCCATCAATCAGTCCGATCCAGAGGCCATCCTTGCGGATCAGCGGCTTCAGCTCATTGGCGAGGTGCGTGATCTCGTCCTTGCCGAACGGAACAAAGCCCCAGTTGTTCGACCAGGCATCATCGAAGATGTCGAGGACGAGCTTGATCTCGTTCTCGTAGTCCCGCGTGTTCAGCATACGGACTTCAAGGCCGGGATCGCGATCAAAGGCGTCTTTCAGTTTGCGCAGGGTTTGCGGCGCCTCGTAGACTTCGGGGAACCGCAGCATGTAGGCGTGCATGTCCATCGCCTTGGCATACCCGAGCCCTTCGAGCGCCGGCGCATAGTCTGGCCGGCCATGCGGCATCATCATCACGGGCGGCGTATCGAACCCGTTGACCAGCAGACCGCATTCCTCGTTGACGGAAAAATTGAACGGGCCGGCAATCTTCTGCATGCCCCGCCCGCGCAGCCAGTCTTCCGCCGCGCGCGTCAGGGCAGCAACAGCCTCCGGGTCCGGTGCAACAGTATCCAGGAAACCAAAATGCCCGGTCTGGTCGTTATAGCGGGCAAGGTGGGCCGGGTTGGTGAAGGCAGCGATACGACCGACGACTTCGGCGCCGCGCCGCGCGAGCATCATCTCGCAGGTCATCTTCGCGAGGGCAGGGTTACGCGCAGGGTCAATCTGGGCCGCGCGTTCGAATCGCAGTGGTGCGCGCCATTCCGGAAGCTGGCCGTAAGCCCTGTAGGGCACTTCAAGGAACGCCTTGCGGTCTGCCGCCGATTCGACCTTGCGGACCGACAGCGCCGCCCGGGTTTCCCCTGCCAGGCTCGTGTGCACGTTCATTGCTTCAGTTCCAGCCTGACCCGGGTCGTTTCTTCGCCGGCAGTGAAGGCCGCATCTTCAAAGCTCGGCATACGCAGGCGCAGCGGCTGGTTGTTCGAGAGTGCAAACGGCTCGGCCGGCAGCATGTTCCACTTGCGGGCGAGATCGCGGTCCGCATCAATATCGTGATACGCAGCAAGCGCGTACTTGCCGGACGATGCAAGGTTGAAACACACCGTCTGGGAATCGTTTTCGGCGGGCACCCGGACGCGCTGGATGCGGGAGGCCTTGCGCAGGAAATCGTGCTTGCTGGGGCGGTACAGTTCAACCGTGAGGATACCTTTCGCCTCGACGCCGGTCACCAGGACCTCGATCTGGGGCGTCTGGCTGCCGCACACGGCGGGGGCCTCATGCGGCCGGATATCCAGTTTCGGACGTGCATTTGCCATGGCGGCCAAAGGCAGTGTCATAAATAAAATGAGCAGAGCCTTGCCAACGCGCATCAACACATTTCCTATTGTGACACATTGCTTACGATTGCATCTCAGTAATGCCAAGGCGGCGCCTGGATCAATGGAAGGGCTCAGTCGTTCGGTGCCGTGATCTGCTGAAAACAGAGGCGGTCAGGTTCCAAGGGGTGCATTAACAGGAATGATCGCCAAGCTGGATCGTTACCTGATCAGGAGCCTTGTTGGCCTGTTTGCGGGCCTGACAGTGCTGGCTATCGCCCTGTTGTTGCTGGAGCGGCTGATCCGGATCATCGAAATCGTATCCGGCTCGTCGAATACGGCGGTTGCGGCCGCCCTGATGGTGGCGAACCTGATTCCCCACTACCTCGACCTCGCCATTCCGGGCGCCTTCCTGATTGCCATGATCGTGACCATCGACCGGCTCAGCCGGTCCGGGGAGATCGTGGCCCTGATGGGCGCGGGCGTATCGCTCTACCGGATCGTCTTGCCCTATATCGGCTTCGCGCTGATGCTGGCTCTGTTGTCGATCCTGATCTCGGGTTTCCTGCAGCCGTTGTCGCGCTACAGCTACCGGCAGATCGTCCACAATCTCCAGAACCAGTCGGTGATCACCGCCTTCCAGGAGAGCAAGTTCGTTCAGTTCGACGGGCGGATCATCTGGACCGACCGCGTTGCGCCCTCTACCCGGCGGCTCGGTCAGACTTTCATCCTCGAAACGCGGCCCGATGGCAGCCGGACCTTCCTGACGGGCGAGACCGGAAACCTCAAGGAAGTGTCGCGCGGCCAATGGGTCATCACGCTCGAAGGCGGCTCCGGCGGCACGATTGGACGCAACGGGACGATCGACGAAGGCGACCGCCTCGATTTCGGAGAACTCAGCTGGCCGATCAGTTCCTCCGGCGAGGATTTCCGTCCGCGCGGCGGTGATGAGCGCGAACTGTTCCTCCCCGAATTGCTCACCCTGGCGGGGAAGGGACCTGCTACGAAAGTTGATCCCGGCGTGGCGGTTGCCGATTTCCATGACCGGACGAGCCGGGCGGCGCTGCTCCTCGTCATGCCGCTCATCGCCATCATCCTCGGGCTGAACCTTGGCAGGATTCCACGCTCCAGCGGGATCGTGCTGGGCATCCTGTTTCTGCTCGGTGTACAGAAGGTTTTCGAATACCTGCTGGCAATCGCAGGCAGCGGCAGCGTTCCGGCCTGGGCTGCTTTTTGGCCATTCGTCGCGCTGATTGCTGTGACGGCCCTCGTCCTGTTCCAGCGCCTTGCCAACCGGCGCATCCTGCCCGGCCCGCGCGTCACGGCGGCACGCCGCGACCCCTACGTTACCGCCACGACCGGCCGGGCGGCATCATGAAACATTACCTGTTCCGCTATCTGTCAGTTCTGTTCCTGCAGCGGCTGCTGATCGCTGTCCTTGCGATGGTCACGCTGCTCGGCGTGCTCGATGCGCTCGGCAATGCCGACAAGCTGCCGGATGGCGCGGGCTTTGCGGGGCAGATGCGCTACATGTGGCTGCGCCTGCCGATCCTGTTTGACCGCACGATCGTGTTCGCGCTGCTGCTCGCCGTGCTCCTCACCTATGCGTCACTGTTCCGGCGCAACGAGCTGGTGATCATCTCGGCGGCGGGCGTGTCGATCTTCGGCCAGATCCGCTTGCTGATACCGGTCGTGCTGGCAGCAGGGATCGCGTCCGCCATTCTCATTGACCGTGTCAGCCCTCCGGCGAGCAGGGCGCTGCATGCCTGGCTCGGCAGCGAGGCCTTGCAGGAGGACTCGCAGGCCCCGGAGCGGCTCTGGCTGTCTGATGGGCCGCGCCTCATCGAGCTCCAACACCTTCAGCAAGACACCCTGCGCGGCATCACGATCTTCGAGCGGGACGCGAAAGGTGCCGTCATTTCGATCACCACCGCAGAAAGTGCCCGTCCGGTCAAAGGTGGATGGGAATTGTCGCAGACACGGCAGCAACGGTTTGACGGGGCGGCGATGGAATCGGACAATTTCTGGCCGAGCCCGCAGACACCTGAAAGCCTGCGCAAGCTGATGACCGAGCCTCGCGACATGTCGTTTGCCGACCTGATGAGTTTCAACGAGATGCGCGGCTCCGGCAGCCGTCCGTCGAGCGCGTACCTGCTGTGGGCGCTTAACCGGATTTCACTGCCGTTGACCTGCCTCGGCTTCCTCGTTCTCGCGGTGCCGATCATGCAGCTCTATGGCCGGCGAGACAGCAGCGACATGGCGTTGGCCACCGGCGTGGCCGCCGGCTTCGGGTTCATGGTGGTGGACGGGGTGTTGAAGACGCTGGCCGAGAACGGGAATTTCAGTGCAGTGCTGGCAGTCACCCTGCCGACGCTGGCGCTTGTGGGGGCGGGGTTGTGGTTGGCCTTGCAGAAGGAAGAGCGTAGATGAGCGCGCCTGTCGGGCTCGTTTTCAATCCCCGCAGTCACACCGTGAAGCGCAAGGGTTCCCTGCTCGAGGGCGCGGCGCCGGGCATTCCGGGCGCGCATCTCGTCCGCGTTGAGGATTTCTCGAAGCTTGGCGAACAGATGACTGCGCTCGCGAAAGCCGGCGCGAAACAGGTGTTCGTGGAAGGCGGCGACGGCACACTTCAGGCGGTCCTGACTGCGTGCTGCGCGCTTCAGGCAAAGTTCCATGGCCTGCCGGAATTCGCCATCCTGCCGGGTGGCAGCACAAACCTCGCCTACAAGGTTTGCGGCCTCCGGCTGCACGACCCCGACCAGATCGCGCACTACATCTCGCGGCTGCGGCGCGACAGCGCCGCTGTGGACCGGGTGCACCAACCCGCGCTTCGGATCGAGAGCGCGGCGCTTGCAACGCCTGCGATTGGCATGCTGCTGTCCACCGGGTCGCTTGCCCGGCTGATGCTCTATGCGCAGCGCGAATTCCTCGGCGACGGCGACCGCGGGTCGCGCGCAGTGGGCGAGGCGGCGATGCGCTTCCTCCTGTCGCCCGAAAGCTACCTCGACGAGGACGGCCAGCCGCTCTTGCGCGGCACCCCGCTGCTTGCCAGTTGCAACGAGTTCCGCCTGCAGGGCGCGCATGCAATGAGCCTGATGACCACGCTGCCTTCGCTCAGCCTTCGGCTGCGACCATTCTGGGGAGAGGGATCGGCGCCCATCGCCGTCACACACGCCAGCTGGCCGATCCACGGCTTGCGCACGGCATTCATCAAGATCATCGCAGGCTGGACCGGGCCCCAGATGGTGCGTCATGGACTGACCAGCTATCGCACAGACGGCGTCGAGATCACCTATACCGGCGCGGTCGTGCTCGATGGAGAACTCTTGCCCGCGCCGCTGGATGGACGCATCAGGATCGGCGTGAGCCAGCCGATCAGTTTCCTAAGATGACACCCGACGACGTCATGGACGGATTGCGCGCCATCGTGCGCGACGACCAGGTGCCCGTCAGCCCCGCGGCGGCGGCCATGGCAAATGCCATCCGGGCGCGCCACGCCGGCGCCGTTCGCGGGCTCGTGTTCTACGGATCAGCGCTGCGGCAAGGCGAAAAGTCCGACAAGATGCTGGACTTCTACGTGATCGTCAGCAGCTACGGCGCAGTGCATGGCACCGGCCTGAAACAGCTGGCGTCCTTCCTCATTCCGCCCAGCGTCCACTTCATGGAAATCCGGGACGAGGCCGGCAACCGGCTGCGGAGCAAGTACGCCATCGTCTCCGAGAAGGCATTCCACCGCCGCACGCGGGGCGGGGCATTCGAGACAATGCTTTGGGCACGCTTTGCGCAGCCGGCCACGGTGATTGCGGATGATCCGGCGGTGGAGGCCGCCCTGATCGATACACTGGCGATGGCGTGCCGGCACCTCGCAGACGAAGTGCGCCCGCTCATGCAGGCCCCGTTCGATCCGCTTGAACCCTGGGTGCGCGGCCTCGCGGCAAGCTACCGCACCGAGCTTCGGCCGGAAAAGCCGGAGGCGCGCGCGCGGGAAATCGTTGGCCGGTTCGAAGCCCGATACAGGCGCCTGTCAGCGCTCCTGTTTCCACCCGGTGCTCCGCAGGCGGATGGTTTTTCCCGGATGCTTTGCCGTTTGCGCTGGGGCGCGCGTCAGGTGGTCGGCAAGCCGATGGGGGCCATGCGTGTACTGAAGGCTGCGGCAACCTTCGATGCCGGGCTCGACTATATCCTCGAAAAGGTCGAGAGCCATTCCGGCGTGCGGCTCGAAGTTACCGAGAATGAACGCAAGCGACCGGTGCTCAACGCCCCGATGCTCGCCTGGCGGCTGTACCGCGCAGGCGCATTCCGCTGAACGCGGAGAAGCCTAGTCCTTGAGCTTGCGGAAGGCGGCGAGGATCTGGTTGATCTCGTCTTCGCTGTGCGCGGCTGAAACGCTGAGGCGCAGCAGTGACTTTGCGTGCGGCGTGGCGGGTGGAACCGCGAGGTTCACATAGATGCCGGCATCCATCAGCTGGTTCCACTCGCGCACGGCCGTCATTTCGTCCGGACGCGGAACAGCGATGATCGGGCCGGGGCCGGAGGCCGGCTCGAAACCGGCGGCGATGAGGCCTGCATGCAGCTGGTGGGCGCGGTCCCAGAGGATCTTGCCGAGGTCGACGCCCGTTTCGATCTGGCGAAGCGCAGCGCGTGCGGCAGCCATGTTCGATGGCGAGCCGGACGCCGTGAAGAGATAGGCACGGCTGGCAAAGCGCGTGTAGTCGAATTCCGGATGGCGCGACACGCAGAAGCCGCCGATGGAGGCGAAGCTTTTTGAAAAAGTGCCCGACAGGAAGTCGATCTGGTCGAGAACGCCTTGCGCCTGCGCGATGCCCCGGCCGCGCTCGCCATAGCAGCCGACCGAATGGGCTTCGTCGACATACAGCAGCGCGCCGTGCTCGCGGGCAACGGCAACGAATTCGTCCAGCGGAGCGACATCGCCCAGCATCGAGTAGAGCCCTTCGACGACCACGAGGCGCGAGCCTTCTTCGGGCAGGCGCGCAAGGCGCTTGGCCAGGTCTTCCGGGCTGTTGTGGCGGAAGCGGATGGTTTCAGCGTCGCTGAGGCGGCAGCCGTCATAGATACAGGCATGGCTGTCGGCATCGATCAGGAGGTGGTCACCGCGGCCTACCAGCGCGCTGATCGCGCCGAGGTTCGCCTGGTAGCCGGTCGTGTAGACGATGGCAGACTGGGCGCCAAAGAAGGCCTTCAGGTCCTGCTCCAGCAGGACATGCTCCTCGAACGTGCCATTGGCGAGGCGGCTGCCGGTGGTGGCGGTGCCGTGCTTCTCGATGGCGGCCAGCGCCGCCGATTTCACTTCCTCGGAATAGGTCAGGCCAAGATAGTTGTTGGTCCCGGCGAGGATCACTTCCCGTCCGTTGACGATCGCGCGCGTGGGCGAGGTGATGTCCTCGAACAGCATCCCGAAGGGCGTTTTGCCAAGCGCGGTAACGGCCTGGAAACGCTCAGCAAGCTTGTCGAACTTGGAGAAAATGTCTTTCTTTTTCAGATCACTGTCAAACATTGGCGAGCTGCCTGATGGTTGCGACAAGGTCCCGGACAGTGTCTATGTTTGAAGCTTGTTCTATCGGGAAACTGATATCGTAGAGGTCTTCGAGTTCCATCACGATGTCAAATATCTCGACGGAATCGATTTCAAGGTCCGCGCCGATGCGCGTTTCGGGAACGATGGTGATGCCGGTATTGCTGTGCGCGGACAGCAGCTTGGAAATTTCATCAAACAGGGACGCCTGATCCAGTTTCACTTCTCACTCCCGTGCGTTTCGCGCTCACCGGCCCCCGATTGCCTACCAGATGCCAGAAACGGAGCAAGGCACCGGGCCAGTGTTTCATGCAGTGGGACGGGTGCGGCGATTTCGGTCTCGGCGATCCACTCACCGGAAAACAGCTCCCGGACCTTGCCGCTTGAGAACACCTGGGGGTTCCCTGTCAGGCTGCCGGCGGCGTCAGAAACATACCCGGCAGCCCACATGACCGGGGGAGGCAGGACCAGCTTTCGGACTTTCCGGCCGGTGACCTTCGCGGCGCCAGTCGCAAGGTCGTCCCAGCTCACGCGCAGGTGCCCGGCCGGGGTCAAGGTCCGGCGGCCTTCTGCAGGCGCGGTGGCGAGATCCAGCAGGTAGCGGGCAACATCCTCGACATCCATGACCGAGAACCGGAAGCCGGTCGCGGCGCCGCCGGGAACCGTCAGGAAGCCGGAAGCGAGAAGGGAAAAAACCGGCCGCGTCGCATCGTCCCCGGGGCCAAGGATGGCCGGGGCCCGCACGATGGTCAGCGGCATGTCGCCGGCTCGTTCTCCGGCGAGCCGTTCGCTCTTGGCCTTTGAGCGCGCATAGGCCGACACGGACGGCCGGATAGCGGTGAGCGACGAGACATGCACGAAGTGCTTCACGCCTGCGGCCTTGGCGATGAAGACAAGACTGGCCGTCTGATGTGCGTTCACGGCGTCGAACTCATCCGCCGTGCGCGCCTTGGTAACACCGGCAAGATGGATGACCGTGTCTGCACCCTGCGAGAGACGCTCAAGTGCAGGGGTATTCGTGAGGTCTCCGGCGATCCAGTCGAGGCCGGGGCGCGGATCAAGCTTCCTGTTCGGACGGGCACGGGCCAGCGCACGCACGGGAAACCCGCGGGATAACAACATCGGCAGCAAGGCCTGGCCAACGAAGCCGGTGGCTCCCGTCAGCGCGATCCGGGGAAGGGCGTCCATTCGGGCCCGGCGCCGGTATCAGGGCGCGGTGGCAGCAATACCGGCGCCGCTGATGTCCGCAGCCCACGCGCCTGCATGGTAGGCATTGCGGGCACCGGCACGGCTCAGCTTTCCGGAGCTGGTGACCGGCAAGGTCTTGATGCTGATCAGCTCAACCGTGATCGGCACGCCGGTCGACGCACGCGCGGCAGCCGAGATGTCGCGGACCAGTTCCTCGCGGATTTCCGGCTCGCGGGCGCGGCACTCTGCCAGTAGCACGATGCGCGGGGCGCCCGTGTCATCCTGCGTTTCAAAGGCTGCCGAGCGGGCAATGAACCGGCCACCTGCCTTCTGCGCGATCCACTCAATGTCCTGCGGCCAGATGTTCCGGCCGTTCCAAAGGATCATGTCTTTCGAGCGGCCCGTGATGACGATCTGGTCGTCCAGCCAGTAGCCAAGGTCGCCGGTGTCGAGCCAGCCATCGGCATCAGTCAGGGACTGCACCGGTTCGCCGACGCGGAAATAACCGGCCGCAATGGAGGGCCCGCGAACAAGGATGCGGCCAACCTGGCGATGCTCAAGCTCGTTACCGTGATCGTCTGCGATCTTCACTTCCATCGACGGCAGCGGACGGCCGCAGGCGACGAACACGCGGTCGCCGCCCTCGCGGGTAAGGTCGGAGGCAGGCACGGCGCGGTGCGAACTCTGCATCCGGCCAAGGTCGATCCGGTCGTTCAGCAACCCCTCGTCGAGCGGCGCGAAAGCGACCGCGAGTGTCGATTCGGCAAGGCCATAGCTCGGCACGAAAGCGCTCGGGCGGAAGCCGGACGCCGCAAAGGTTTCGGAGAATTCGTTGAGCGCGTCGCTGCGCACCATGTCGCCGCCGATGCCGGCAGCGCGCCAGCTGGAGAGGTCCAGCGCCTCGCCGCGATAGCGCTTGACGCAGAGCTCGTAGCCGAAGCTGGGGCTATAGGAGAGGGTGCCCTTGTTCTCGCTGATCAGCTTCAGCCACGTGCCGGGGCGGCGGGCAAAGTCGGTCGGCGACAGGATGTCGAGCGAGAGCTGGGAATACATCGGCGCGATGAAGAAACCGACGAGGCCCATGTCATGGTAGAGCGGCAACCAGGAGACGGCCCGGTCGCCTTCACGGACCTTCAGGCCTTCCTGGATGATGGCGCGGCAATTCGCCGAAAGGCTCGCCTGGGTGGCGACGATGCCCTTCGGTTCGCTGGTGCTGCCGGATGAGAACTGGATGTAGGAGAGATCGCCGGGGCCCTGTGGCACCACAGCGGCCGTTTCGGTCGGCAGGTCGGCGCCGGACAGGTCGAAGATCGCAATTCCCTCGGATGCAACGGCCGACGTCAAGATCTCGCGCAGCGCCGCCGGTGCCATGACCGCAGCAAGGCCCGCGCGGCGGACCATCTTGTTGACCTGCCACTCGTATGTCTGGCGCCCGCCGAAGGCGGCGGGCAGGCTCAGCGGCGCGGGAACGATGCCCGCATACTGGCAGGCCATGAAGGCAATCAAGAAATCCGGCGAGGTTTCAGCCACGAGACCGACGCGCGATTCCCGGGGGAACGCAGCGGCAAGGTGGCGTGCCATAGCGATCGCGCGGCTGCGCAGGTCGCGGTAGGGCAGGCTGTTCGTCAGCCGGCCGTCAGCGCCATAGAAGTTGACGCCTGTCAGCCCTTGGGCTGCGTAATCCAGCGCTTCGCACGCTGAGCCAAAGTCTCCCAAGCGGGGACGAATCCCGGCCGTCGTTACGGTTGGTACCAAAATGTACTGCCCCCGATCTCACTCAAAAATGGCTGGCAACACGCCGCAATCGACCAGCATCGCAAAACGAATTCACGCGAATGACACATATCGTCAAGTGAACTCATGCATAGTGATTACGTTTTGGTCACTTTGTTGTCACCGTGCGTCACATTTTTCGGCGGTCCGGTGAATCCGGACCGGTTGGACGATCCTTGCGCAAGGTTGAAACGGCGCCGCCGAGCGGGCCGATTTCAGCCGCTCCGGGGGCTTAACTCAGGATTTTCCTACAGTTTTCCGGAACGCCGCATACAGAACGATCACCAGCAACAGGGATGTCGCAACGGTTGCGATGGCAGCCCCCATGGTGCCGCTCGTTTGAACAAGCCACGCCAGAACAACGACATAGATTGCGGCAACAAACGTCCGTACGGCGAGGACCTGTCCCGGCCGGCCCATGGCCACAAGGGCCGGTTCGATCGCCACGCCCGTCAGCTCGAAGGCCGCCGCAAGCGACAGGACAACCAGCACCGGGAAGATGAAAAGATAGGCCTCGCCGGCGACCAGCTGGAGTGCCGGTTTTCCGAGCAGCAGCACAACGACCAGAGCCACCAGACCGGCAAGGCCGCCGATCAGGCATGCCTTGTTGACCGCCCGCTTGATGTCGGAATGGCTCGTGATGGCGAGCTTGGCGAACTCCGGATAGATCGCCCGCGCGAGGGCGACGGTCGGCTTGTTCAGGGCGCCAGTCAGCTGCGTCGCAATCCTGAAGCCGCCCGCGGCAACGGCATCAACCGCCCAGCCGACCGCAAGGACCGGGAACTGTTTCCAGACGAGATTGAGCGACGTCGTCAGGTTCGTCGTCCAGGCGAATTTCCAGAGGCCGTCATTCTCGGCGACGACGCCGGTGAGGTAGGGACCCGGAACGGGCTCCCGGTAGCGGCGGCGGATCTCCCGGGCACTCGCCCACCACATCGCGATGGTGGTGACCAGTTCTGCCACCGCCCAGGCGATGAGGTAGGAGGCAATGGAGGCGCCCGTCAGCCAGGCCGCAATGGCACCGACGAGCCGCATCGCCGGAAGCACGGTTTCCGCATAGGCGGCAACGTCGAACCGGTCGAACAGGCGCAGGATTCCGGTAGGGGCGCCGCGCAGTCCAAAGAGCAGAGACAGGCTGAACAGTACGGCGATGTCCTGCTCGGTGTCAGACCAGCCGAACTGCGCTCCGAACAGGTAGACCCCGGCGACCGCCAGCAAGGCACCCGTCACTGCTGCGCCGAGATCAAGCAGCGCCGAGAAAAGGATGATGCGGCGCAGTTTGTCGTGTGCGCCGTCTGCATCATGGATTGCGCCGTAGCGCACGACAGTCTGCCAGGACTGGAACTGCGCGAGGTTGGCGACCGCCTGTCCGTAGGAAAGGATCAGCGCAAAGATGCCGAACTGCTCGGCGCCGAGGCTGCGTGCGGCAATCGCCAGGTAGATGAGGCTGAACACCCCGCCCACGCCCTTTCCGGCCAGCAGCCAGCCCGCATTGCGAATGGCCCGTTTGATCGGCCCCTCGGGTTGGCTGGGTTGTTCGGTCAATCGGCGGTCCCTTTTGTCCGGCCGGGTGGCGCAGACTGCCCGCTAATCACCTGAAGTCCGGCCGGGTGGCAACGGCGAAGTGCCGCCGCCCGAGAAAAGCCTGCGCGTGCAAGCGGGCGAAGGGCAAAGGCTGACGCCCTGCCTGCGCACCAAAATCCGGTCCCGGCAGGCCCATAAACCCACGTGCCCTCAAGCCCTTCACGGAGCCCCCGGTGGAAACTTGCGCCACACCCATGGCGCGCGGGTATACTCAGCCTCACCCCCGAACCCGCACGTAAGGTAAAGGCCAAAGGCCGGACCCCGTCGCCCCTGAAACCCGCGATAATCGATCGATACCAAATGATAAAAAATGAGAATGGATGAGAAAATTCCGGCAACGGAAGTGCAAAGCCTGAGACTGGCTGGGACCGTTTGTGAGTGCTGCAAGTGACTTTGCGCCTACACGAAAGAAGTCCCCGGCCAGAAAAAAACGATCCCCATCAGAGCGTTACCAGAGTCGCCGCCAATCCTTGTGCAACACCGCGCCCCGCTGACCCACCGGAACACCCGGAATTCAAGCCAACCCGATCCTCCCACAGGAAACAAATTCCACAGGCTATGCCGAGCTAGTGGCGCAACCTATACCTCGGCCTTCAAAAATCTATTTGATCTATAGCCTCGCAGAGTTGAGTTTGCCGCTACAGATTCCCCCAATCTTCCCCCCCGACTTCCCTCAAGTCTCATCAAAATCGGAGAGAACATGACTACTGAAGCCAAGTGCCCCGTCATGCACGGCAGCGTTACCAATGCTGCGGCACCGACCAATTCCGGTTGGTGGCCCAATCAGCTGAGCCTCAAGATCCTGCATCAGAACTCGTCCTTGTCGAACCCGATGGGACCGGCCTTCGAGTATGCTGAAGCCTTCAAGAAACTCGACTATCAGGCGCTGAAGAAAGACCTGCACGCGCTGATGACCGACTCGCAGGACTGGTGGCCGGCAGACTGGGGCCATTACGGCGGCTTCTTCATCCGCATGGCCTGGCACGCAGCCGGCACCTACCGCGTCGGCGACGGCCGCGGCGGCGCGGGCACGGGCCAGCAACGCTTCGCACCGCTGAACAGCTGGCCGGATAACGGCAACCTCGACAAGGCCCGCCGCCTGCTTTGGCCGATCAAGCAGAAGTACGGCAACCAGATTTCCTGGGCAGACCTCTTCGTTCTGACCGGCAACGTCGCCCTCGAATCGATGGGCTTCAAGACGTTCGGATTCGGCGGCGGCCGCGCCGACGTGTGGGAGCCGGAAGAGGACGTCTACTGGGGCTCTGAAACCGAATGGCTCGCGACGAGCGACAAACCGAACAGCCGCTACTCGGGCGAGCGTGAGCTCGAGAATCCGCTGGCCGCTGTGCAGATGGGCCTCATCTACGTGAATCCTCAGGGTCCGGATGGAAATCCTGATCCGGTCGCCTCGGGCCGCGACGTGCGCGAAACCTTCGCCCGCATGGCCATGAACGACGAAGAGACTGTGGCTCTGGTCGCCGGTGGCCACACCTTCGGCAAGGCGCACGGCGCCGGCGACGCCGCGCTCGTTGGTCCGGAACCGGAAGGCGCGCCGATCGAAGCGATGGGCTTCGGCTGGCTCAGCAAGCACGGTTCGGGCAAGGCCGGTGACACGATCACCAGCGGCATCGAAGGCGCCTGGAAGCCGAACCCGACGAAGTGGGACAACGGCTATTTCGACGTGCTGTTCCGCTATGAGTGGGAACTCGTGAAGAGCCCGGCGGGTGCCCACCAGTGGCGCGCCAAGAACGTGCGTCCGGAAGACATGATCCCGGATGCGCATGACCCGTCCAAGAAGCACGCACCGATGATGACGACGGCCGACCTGTCGCTTCGCTTCGACCCGATCTACGAGAAGATCTCGCGCCGCTTCCACCAGAACCCGCAGGAGTTCGCGGACGCCTTCGCCCGCGCATGGTTCAAGCTGACCCACCGCGACATGGGCCCGAAAGCGCTCTACCTCGGACCGGAAGTCCCGGCGGAAGATCTGATCTGGCAGGATCCGGTGCCGGCCGTCGATCATGAGCTGATCGGTGAAGCCGACATCGCGGCGCTGAAAGCCAAGATCCTCGCTTCCGGCCTGGCCATTTCGCAACTGGTGAACACGGCCTGGGCTTCGGCAGCAACGTTCCGCGGCGGCGACAAGCGTGGCGGCGCCAATGGCGCGCGCATCCGCCTCGCCCCGCAGAAGGACTGGGACGTCAACCAGCCGGCAGAACTCGCGAAGGTGCTCTCGACCCTCGAAGGCATCCAGAAGGAGTTCAACGCAGGCGCCGGCGCGAAGAAGGTGTCGCTGGCAGACCTGATCGTGCTGGGCGGCAACGCCGGTATCGAAGCGGCCGCGAAGAAAGCAGGGAAGGACGTCAAAGTGCCGTTCCAGCCGGGCCGCACCGACGCGACTGCCGAACAGACCGATGCCGACTCGTTCGCCCCGCTGGAGCCGACCTACGACGGCTTCCGTAACTACCTGCGCAAGGGCATCCAGCGCAACGCCGAGGAACTCCTCGTCGACCGCGCCCAGCTGCTCACGCTCACCGCGCCGGAAATGACGGTGCTGGTCGGCGGTATGCGCGCCCTCGACGCCAACGCCCACAAGTCGAAGCACGGTGTTCTCACGACCCGTCCGGGCACGCTGACGAACGACTTCTTCGTCAACCTGCTCGACATGGGCACCACTTGGGCTCCGGCTGGTGACGGCGTCTACGAAGGCCGCGACCGCAAGTCGGGCCAGGTCAAGTGGACGGCAACGCGCGTCGACCTGATCTTCGGCTCGCACTCGCAGCTCCGCGCGCTCGCCGAAGTGTATGGTCAGAATGACGGCCAGGCGAAGTTCGTGAACGACTTCGTGGCGGCCTGGACGAAGGTGATGAACCTCGGCCGCACCGACCTTCGCTAGTCGCTTGGTCAATTACTGAAGCCGGAAAGGGCGGGCCGCTTGGTCCGCCCTTTTCAATTTCGCCGCCGGACTTGAGGTGACAGGTCGAGGCGGTTAGCGTCCGCGCAGCGCAAAGTGCACAGTCAACGCGGGGAAATCGGACATGCGTCTTTCAGCCTTCATCGCCGTCATCCTGCTGGCCAGCTGCGCAACGGCGCCGATGCCGACAGTAGAGCAAGCGTCTGGTGCCGAACCCCTGAAGCTGAGCCCCGGCGTGGCTTGGGTCGCCGAGGGGCAAGGCTGGGCGCAGGAAGCGCGGGAAGTCTTCGCAGAAGCCTCGGCCTATGCCGAAAGCGTCGCGGCGGCGCGGCCGGAAAAGAGCTGGGCAGTCGTGCTCGATCTCGACGAAACCGTGCTCAACAATGTCGACTACCAGATATCGCGGGAAGCCATCGGAGAAGGCTTCACGCCGGAAAGCTGGCATGCCTGGACACAGGAAGCGCGCGCGACCCTTGTTCCCGGAGCCGAGGAATTCATTGCCGCAGTGAACGCTGCTGGTGGTCATGTTGCCTTCGTCACGAACCGCACCGACACCGAGCAACTCGCAACGGAGAACAATCTCGCTGCCTTGGGTCTCAAGCGTGGAGAGGACTTTCAAGTGCTGCTGACGCGCGCCATTCCAAAGGCGCCGAGCGAGAAGGACGGCCGCTTCGCAATCGTACCCTCGCTGCTCGCCGTGCAAGGCTATGACGGCGTCGAGGTTGTCGCCTATGTCGGAGACAATGTGGGCGACAAACCCAAGACCGCCGGCGACTGGCAGTTTTTCTGCATCGACCAGGGCGCAATGTACGGTGCACCCTGCGCAACGGTGCCGGGGCCCGGTCGCTGACCGGCGCAATCGTCAGGGAGAAAATATCCGCGACAGCCAGTCCGAAGCATCCTGGATGGCGCGGTCCGCGCAATCCGAAATACTGACGGCTTCCAGAAAACTGTGCGTGGCGCCGCGATAGATGATCGATGAAACATCGACGCCCGCACGTGTGAGCCGGTCCGCCAGTTCGAGATTCTCGTCGAGGAGAATGTCACATTCGGCGATGCACTGATGCACCGGCGGCAGCCCGGCGAGATTGGCCAGCAGCGGACGCGCGTACGGATTCTCGGTGGACGGGGTGCCAAGATAGTTTTGCCAGAAGGCGGCCATTTCGTCCGTACCCAGCATGTAGGGTGGGCCATCGTAATGCTTGTAGGACGGACGCGGCAGGGTATCGAGCGCGGCGTAGCTGAGGACGAGGCCCGCTGGCATTGAATCGCCCCGATCCCGCATGCGAAGCGCCGTGCAAAGCGAGAGGTTGGCGCCTGCCGAATCGCCGCCGAGAGCAAACCGCGACGTATTGAGGCCTTCAGCCTTGCCGTAAGTCAGCAGCCAGTTGATACAGGCATCCACATCATCGAGCGCGCGGGGGAAGCGGTGTTCAGGTGACAGCGAATAGTCGAGGCCGACAACGGCGCAGCCCGTGCGATGGGCATACTCACGCATCAGGCGGTCGTGGGTATCAATGCTGAACACGGTCCAGCCGCCGCCGTGCAAGTAGACAAAAGTGCCGTTGCCAGCGCCGGCTTCCGGAATGTGAATACGGGCGCGCACCTTGCCTGCGCCGACTTTCACCATCCGGGTCAGTGCCATGTCCGGCCCGCCGCGCGTCCAGGGTGTGCGCACCTGTTCAGCAATCTCCCTCCGGCGGGCCAGCGACGGCACCGTACCCGCGAACAGGGCTTCGTAATCCGCCGTCGTTTTCTCGACGAAGGTGCGGATGTCCGGGTCCAGACCATCGGTGCGCGGCTGCGTCATTGCGTTCATCGGGTCACTCTTGAGCTTGTGAAAAGGGATAGGCGCTGCAGGCGCGGATCAGGCGTTGGCAGGTGCCTCTGTCTGGCGGGCTTTCTTTGCCGCAATCCGCGGGCCGCGTTTCTTGAGCCAGAGCCATGTGCCGGTAATGCACTGCTCCGCCGTCGCAAGGCCGAGGATGAACACGAGAAAAACGCTGAGGGCGCCGCCCATTTCCCCGCTATGGAGCGGATAGACCGCGCGGATCATCACGAGGCCTGCACTGTCCGTGTAGGGATTGACTTCATGAACAAAGGCGCCGCTGGCAGCATCGAAATAGTAGTAGATCGGGCCGAGGTGTTTGTAGTTCAGGATGCCATTGTCGCTGAAGGTGACACCGTAGAGGTTCCAGTTCGGATAATATAGCATCGTGGCCGGCTTCCACTCGACACCAGCAATGGCAGCCTGGTCTGCGGCAAGCTTGTAGGCGTCGGCGTAACTGAGCCCGGGCACGCTGCCTTCGGGGAAGGGAGCATCGAGATGGAAGAGCGATTTTTCCAGTGGTGCGATCCAGGTGGAAAATGGATCCCAGAACTCTGAGAAGAAGTTGAGGGTAACCGATGTGAAAGCGAGGATGGCCAAGAACACATATAGCCAAAGGGCGCTCGAGCGGTGAAGGTCCAGCATCTGGCGCGCGAAGCTGCGCTTGGGGCTATAGGTCCATGCCGGCCACCAGTTCTGCAGGAACGGGCCTTTCTTCGGAAACGTGAGATAGAGCCCGATAAATGCGCTGATCAACCAGCCAAGCGCGATGAAGCCCATGAAGATGCGACCCGCTTCTCCGGCGAGCAGGTTGTAGTGGACCTCAAGGATGAGCGGGATGATCTGCCGCCCGGACAGGCCGGGCGCCGTGCTACGGGAGCCGATTGGCTCTCCACTGGATGGGTCCAGGAAAACTTCGTCTTTACTGATTTCAGCCGCGCCCGGTTTTGGCGCCACGTTGATCAGGAGATTTTCATCTGCAGGCGGATTAAGTGGGAAGTTGGTGACCTGGACATCGGGATTGGCTGCTTCGAATCGCTCAATCACCTCAATGGGATCAAGCCGCGCTTCTGCCGCGCCTGTGTAGCTGAAGAGGTCGCCGTTGACCCAGCGATCGAGGCTGGCGCGGAAGGTCAGGATGGAACCCGTGAGGGCGGCGATCAGAAGGAACAGCGCCGTGGTGATGCCAAACCAGCGGTGCAGGAACAGCCAGCTGTTCTTGGTCCCCGTGCCTGCCATGGCTGCCTCCGCCCCTCGTTCTCCGATTGAACGTTATGTGGTCCCTACGTCATCTTCCATAGGATGGCGGGCCGAAGTTTGCCGCTAATGGGTCAAGACCGGCCGGGCTGCGGGCTATGTCCTCAAGTTTGGCCATTTAGCAGAAGAGACAGACCCAAAGCCGAAATACACTCTTGCGATGAAGTGGTAGGATTGAGAATGGTTCGCAATGTGTGAACTTCAAGGATGCAGGGGTGTCAGGACCATGATGCAGGATAAACGTGTTTCAATTCAATCGGTGGCGCTGAAGAGTGCGCTGCTCGGCGCAGCGGCGGGGCTCGCGCTTCTTTCTCCGGCGGCTGTTGCCCAGGAGCAGGAAGAGGATGCCGTCAGCGTTCAGGACAAGGTCATCGTGATCGCGCCGGATTTCGTTCCGGAGGGCGGCAGCACGGCCAACAAGGCCAATATCCCGCTCATCGAGACACCGCAGTCCGTGTCGGTCATTACGCGCGACCAGATCGACCTTCTGGCATACATCGATGCCCAGCAGGCCGTGCGCTATACCTCCGGCGCCTTCGGCGAGAACTATGGCCCGGACCTGCGCTATGACTTCGTCACCGTTCGCGGCTTCACGCCGAAGCAATACATCGACGGCCTTGCGGCGCCGGTTTCGACGTCGATCCAGTCGGTCGGCGTCGACCTCTATGCGTTTGAATCGTTCGACGTTCTCAAGGGACCGGCTTCGGCCCTATATGGCAGCTCTCCTCCCGGCGGCCTTTACAACCAGGTCTCACGCCGTCCCGACAGCGAGTTCGGCGGCGAAATCCAGGCGAAGTATGGCAGCAACGACTACAAGCAGATCGCCGGCAACGTACACGGCCCGATCAGTGACGCCGTCAGCTACTCGCTGACTGGCCTCTACCTTGATCGCGAAGCCGAGCGCGATCTCGTCTCGGCGGAGCGCCTCCTGGTCGCGCCGGCCGTGTCCTTCGAGCTGACGCCGGCGACGACGCTGACCGCGCTGGCTTACTATCAGACGGATGAAGTGAACGGTGATACCAACGGCTTCCTGCCGGTCTATGGCACGCTGCTTCCGAACCCGCTGGGCAAGATCGATCCGTCCACGAACCTTGGTGATCCGAACAACCGGTATGAGCGTGACCAGTGGTCGGTCGGCTACGAACTGGTCCACAACTTCTCGGATGCGGTCTCATTCGTCTCGAACCTGAAGCTGAATGACTACGAAGAAGACACCCCGACCGGCATCTATGGTGGCGGCGGCCTCGTGGACGACGACTTCAACGGCGTTCCGGACGACTTCCGGACTGTGCAGCAGTACAACTTCTCCTACCGTGAAGCCGTGGAGAGCCTGACGACCGACAACCGGTTCGACTTCACGCTGGAACAAGGGCCGATCACGCACAAGATTCTCGCGGGTTTCGACTATCGCAAGGTCGAGAACAAGGCTGATTTCGGCTTCATCTTTGCCAACCGTATCGACCTGTTCAATCCGGTCTATGCGCCGCAGGCCACCCTTGAGCCCGGCTACCCGTTTTCGTTCAATGACCAGACGATGAAGCAGGCCGGACTTTACGTTCAGGACCATGTGAACCTCGGCAAGCTGTTCCTAACGCTCAGTGCGCGTCAGGATTGGGTCACGGTCGAGAACAACGGCGCCGGCACTGAAAGTGATCAGGAGAAGTTCACCTGGCGCGTGGGTGGCAACTATGTGTTCGACAACGGTTTTGCACCCTACGTGAGCTATGCCACCTCGTTCGAGCCGGTACTCGGTACGGATTCGGTTTCGGGCGAAGAGTTCGATCCGAGCGAGGGCGAACAGGTCGAGGCCGGTATCAAATGGGATGCCCGCGGTCTGCCGGAAGGTTACAAGCTGCTGCTGACCGCTGCAGCTTACCAGATCAAGCAGTCGAATCTCGTCAGCACGTCGCCGTCGATCACGCCGGTGTTCGGGACGCAGATTGGGGCCGTTGAAGTGAACGGTATCGAGTTCGAACTCGTGAGCCGGATCAATGACGCGCTTTCGGTCAATGCCTCCTACACGGCGACGGATAGCGAAGTGACGAAGTCCGGCACGCCGGCTGAAGTCGGCGCTGAGCTGCCTGTGACACCTGAAAACAAGGCTTCGCTGTTTGTCGACTATACCTTCCGCGACGGTTTCCTGTCCGGCTTCGGTATCGGCGGCGGCGTGCGTTATACGAGCGAAAGCCAGGGCGCACTTCCGGGTCCGTTCAATCCGGTTGTCTATACAGGTGAAAGCTCGACCCTGTTTGATGCCATCATCCGGTATGACCTTGCCGACTGGCGCTTCGCGCTGAATGCATCCAATCTCTTCGACGAAGAGTATGTTGCGCGCTGCAGTGGCCCGGCCGGCTGCACCTATGGTGCGGGTCAACAGATCATTGCGACCGTTACCCGCAAGTTCTGATACCGGAAGGAAAGTTGGTGAATGCAGGGACGGCGTGATCGGGTGGAGATGGGAAAGATACCATCCATAGTCAGCCTGATCACGCCAGCTTGCTTCTTCCTGCTGATATCCTGTGTGCAAACGCCGGCAAGTTCCGTGAGCGGAGCGTCGCCGGCGTCTTTGCCTGCAGGTGAGACGGCTGGCGTGACCGGCAAGAAGCCGACGCCGTTTGCGAGTCGGGGGCAGGTCCTGCCGTTGGAGGCGGCTCGTCAGGTCAGCTTCGAGACAAGCGAAGGTTCTCCGCTTTCACTTGATGTTTCGCCGGATGGCAGGCGCATTGTCTTTGATTTGCTGGGCGACATCTACGACCTTCCGGTCAGCGGCGGCGAGGCGCGAAAGCTGTCCTCCGGCCTCGCGCTCGACGCGCAGCCCGTCTATTCGCCGGATGGCCGTACGATACTGTTCCTCAGCGACCGCTCCGGCGCCGAAAATCTCTGGCTGATGGATGCGGATGGCCGCAATCCGCGTCAGATCTCCTTTTACGATGACAATCCGGCCTTTTCATCGCCAGAATGGTCTCCGGATGGTCAATCCATCATTGTCACGCGCAGCTGGGCTGACCGGAACGCGTATGAGCTCTGGTCTTTCAGGCCAGTGGAAGGCGACATGGGCCGGGTGCTCCGAAGCACACGGGGAGAGGGTCCGGCAGCGGATCAAAGTCAGAGTACGGCCGGTGCCCGGTTTTCGCCGGATGGTGAAAGGATCTACTTCTCAAGTCTTTCCGGAGACCCGCGTTATGACAATGTTCCTGCCTGGGAAATCGCCGCGCTTGATGCGGTGACTGGCGAAGTGTCGGTGGTGCTTCCGGCGCCTGAGCTTAAAGGGATTCCGCTCGCCCGGTTTCGTCCCGCCGTTACCCCGGATGGTGAAGCGCTCGTGTTTGCCGAGCGGCGAGGTGCGTCTGCCACCCTCCGGATGATGGATCTGGTCACGGACGAAACTTCCGATCTTGTTACTGTCGATCCGGATTCCCTTCTGGCGTCCCTCACAAGTGACGCCATTCCGCGGTATGATTTCTCTGCGGACGGAACAGAGATCATCATCAATCGCAACGGTGGATTGTACCGTGTGCCACTGGCAGGCGGAGAGCCCGTAGCCATTTCCTTTTCGGCGCAGGTCGATATGGAGCTCGGTCCGCTCGCCCGGACGCAGGCGGTCAGTGAGGAGGGACCCCTGCGCGCTCGCCTGGTGCAAGCCCCCGACGAGTCTCCTGATGGCCGGCGCATCGCTTTCTCGGCCCTCGGACAAATCTATATCGCGGTAGGTGGTACACCGGTCGCCCTGCGAAGCGACGCTGTGACAGGATACCATCCGAACTGGTCGCCAGACGGAACGCTTGTCGCAAGCGTGAGCTGGACGAATGCCGGTGGCGGCGACGTATGGGTTTCGGCATCCGATGGCTCGGCCCACCGAAAGATCACCACGGATTCCGCCTTTTATACCCATCCTGTTTTCACGCCGGACGGGCAGGGGCTCGTGGTCGTGCAGTCGCCGGCTCAGGCGCGGCGTGAGACCTACATGGAATTCGGGCAGCTGCGCGCGGCGGACCTCGTCTATCTGCCACTCGACGGGAGCACTCCGCGCATTCTGGAGAGCGGCCGCATTGGCGGCACACCGCACTTCACGGCCAAATCAGACGAAGTCTTGTTCAACAGCGACAAGGGCGTCGAAGCTGTGGGGCTCACGGGCGGCGAACGAAGGCTGGTGACGCAGGCGGTGGGGCCGGGGTGGTATTTCGCCGAGGGGTCAGCGGCGGCCGACGACCTGCGTGTATCGCCAGATGGTCAATGGGCCCTCGCGCAGATTGCGCATCAGTTGCACCTTTACCGCATTGGCGATGAAGGGACAGCGTCCTTCGACCTGTCGCAGCCCTCCGGTCCGCATGTTCAGATCACGGATATAGGCGCAGATTACTTTGGCTGGAGCGATTCCGGAAATGCCATCTTCTGGTCGGTCGGATCGACCTACAACAGGGTCGAGCTGGCAGATGTTGTGTTCGAGCGCGGCGCTGGGGAGCGAGCTGCAGAAAGGGTAGAACTTCCGGTGATCGCCGAGCGGGATTTGCCTACAGGGCAGGTCTTGCTGAAGGGCGGCAATGTCATTCCGATGACCGGCCGTGCCGAACCCAGCCTCGTACAGGTCGGCCACGATATCCTGATTGAGGGCAACCGCATCGTGCAGGTTGCGCCGTCCGGCACGACGCGTGCTGCGAAGGATGCGCGTGTCGTGGATGTTTCGGGAAAGTATATCATCCCGGGTCTGATCGATGCGCACTATCACGTCGCCGATATACGGCGCGATGTTCTGGACATGGATGCGTGGGGATTGAAGACCGGATTGGCGTTCGGGGTAACGACCCTGTTTGATCCATCATCCCTGACGATCGACATGTTCGCTTATCAGGATCTCGTTGAAGCCGGTGCGGTCACTGGCTCCCGCCTCTTTACCACGGGGCCGGCGATCTTCGATTACTACGATTTCAGGTCGAAGGCTGAAGTTGAGGCCGTGCTGCACCGTTACCGGGACCACTATCGCGTGGCCAATCTGAAACAATACCGGTCCGGCAACCGCCGTGTGCGCCAGTGGGTGTCGCAGGCGGCGCACGACCTTGGCATGACCGTGACAACGGAAGGCGCGCTTTCCTACAAGCTTGCACTATCGCAGATCCTTGATGGATACAGTGGCGTGGAACACGGCGTACCACCCATTGCGCAGTACAGGGACTTCATTGAACTCTTCGCGAAGAGCGGAACCAGCAGCACCCTGACCCTGATGATCACTCATGGCGGCTTGCCGGCGGACAAGCTTTTCATATCGCGGACCGATCCGATGGCCGACGCCAAGTATGCGCGCCTCGTTCCGGCCTGGTTCCGCGACATGCGCTTCCTGAACACAATTGTGCATCAGGCTTGCCAGTATGCGTATCCGGCCGTGGCCGCCAATGCCGCGCGAATGCACAGGATGGGCGGAACAGTCGGTCTAGGCGCACATGGGGACATTCCCGGTTTCGGAACCCATTGGGAAATGCAGGCCTATGTCGATGGTGGCTGGACACCAGCCGAAACGCTCTGGGCCGCGACAATGGGCAGCGCCGCCACAATTGCACGTGACGAAAGCCTTGGAAGTCTTGAAGCCGGGAAGCTTGCGGACCTGGTTGTCCTGGACGCCAATCCTCTTGAGCGCGTCTCGAATACTCTCGCGATCCGCTACGTCATGAAGAACGGCCGCATCTATGATGACGAAACACTTGCAGAGCTGCCTGGAACATCCGGCCGCTGAACAAACCAGCCAACCACTAGAGATCAACAACAAATGCGAGTCCAATTCATGCGGTCCATCCTTGCAGCAACGACAGCTTTCACGTGGATGCCTCTCGTGGCTGAAGCCAAAGAGACTCGCTTCTTTGCGGACGCCGCCATTTCGTCGAGTTTGATAGACAGGGGCGAGCAAATCGGACCGCTGACCCTCGAAACCAGTATCGGTGTCGAGTCTGATTTGAATGGAGTATCCGTGTACGGTGCACTCTACCGGTTGACACCGATTGGCCCTGACGGTGACGCATTTGATGACGAGATGGATTATACCTTCGGCATGGCTTGGGAAGGTGACGCCTACACAGCCGACATTTCTGCCAATTGGCTGACTTATCCAGGTGAGGAGTCCGATGCCTCTCTCGAGCTCGTCGGGTCCGTGTCGCTGCGCAGTGCACTTACGCCGACCCTGACAGGTTTTCACGATGCCAAGTTCGACGATTGGGGGTTGGAGGTAACTGCGGGTCCGACATGGGAAGTGGGTCCTTGGGAAGTCTATGCCCTGGGCCGGGCAGGTTTCGTGGAGCCGGGCGACGGATCGCCGACACGGTCGTATGGCGGCGCGGAGGCAGGAGCTGCGCGTGCCCTGACAGACAGCGTGGCGCTCGGCTTTTTTGTGCGGGGGGAAGTCGCAGACGAGGAGTCATTCGCAAGCCGCATAGACGGTGGCGCCGTTACAAAGGTGCGCAGTTCCGGAGTGGCTGCGGGTCTGAGCTTGTCCATCGCGCACTGACCGCAGCGGTCAATTTGTGCTCATCCTTTGACCTTAAATTGGCCCATTGGGTCAATTCAGGTCATATGCTTGCTCTTTCGGGCCAAGAGGTCCATCATCATCTTGTCACAAAAGGCGCCGGTGGCATCATCGCGGTGTTGGTGAAGGTCCCGAGAGGACAGGATGAAGAGGACATTCGATCTTGATCTGAAGCGGCGCCCCGTTGTGGCGCTGGCGGATGAGTACCCGGCAGGGTTCGTCGACAGCGCGCATTCGCACGAGCGGATACAGCTGCTGTATGCGTCGTCCGGTGTCATGTCGGTGGTAACGGACACAACTAGTTTCGTGATCCCGCCGCAACGTGCCGTGTGGATACCCAGTCAGGTGAAGCACGAAGTATCGTGCCGAGGGCCAGTGTCGCTCCGCACGCTGTATATCGATCCGCAATTCGAGCGGGACGATCCGGAATGCCACATCGTCGAGGTGGGTCCGCTGCTGAAGGCGCTGATCCTCGAAGTTGCTCAGTTCGACAATGACTACGACCTTTCCGGGAGGGAAGGACAGATCGTCAGCCTGCTGATCAGTGAACTGCTTGCGTCGCCCAAGGTGCCTTATGCGGCGCCCATGCCTACGGATCCGCGGCTGGTACGCGTATGCCGCGAGATCATAGAAAACCCGTCGGACCAGCGCGATATCGACAAATGGGCCGACCTGGCCGGCATGAGCCGCCGGACCTTCACACGCGCGTTCAAGCGGGAGACAGGCATGGGTGTGGCCCTCTGGAGGCAGCAGGTCCGCTTGCTTGAGGCGCTGTCTCTGCTGTCTACGGGATCAAATGTCACGAATGTGGCCCTGGACGTCGGTTACGACAGCGCGAGTGCGTTTTGCGCCATGTTCCAAAGGGCGTTTGGCGTCTCGCCCAGCAAGTACGTCTTCTGATCCGGCGTTGACTGGCGGACGCGAGGTCAAGCCTGCAGTTGGCTTGTGTCCTGCGGGATGCGTGGCAAGTTCGCGCCCGGAGCGGCGCAGATCAGCCGCCGGAGGGAGAGACACATGCCAGACCTGCTGCTCTATGAGCACCCGCTTTCGCCGTATGCCCAGAAGGTGAAAATCTCGCTGCGTGAGAAAGGCGTCCCGTTCGAAGTTCGCCTGCCCGAGGGGATTGGCACCGGAGCGACGGGCGGCGGGTTTGCCAGCGCCAACCCGCGCGGCGAAGTTCCCGCATTGGTGCATGGCGGCACGGCAGTCTTCGACAGCACGATAATCCTTGAATACATCGAAGACGTCTGGCCATCGCCGCCCATGCTGCCGGCAACGCCGGCGCAGCGCGCGAAGGTGCGCATGGTAGAGGACGTGATGGACACCCAGTTCGAAGCGATCACCTGGGGGCTCGGCGAACTCAACTTCTTCAAACGGGCCGAAGGAACACTCAAGGCCGAAATGGAATCACGGGCGGCCGAACAGGCCCGTGCGTTTTTCCAGATGCTGGAAGGCCAACTCGGCACCGCGCCCTGGTTCAATGGCGACACGTTCGGCTGGGGTGACCTGAGCGTCGTGCCTTACCTGAACGGAGCTGCAGGGTTCGGCATTGTGCCCGCAGTGGGCACCCGGCTTGCCGACTGGTTCGCACGCGCCAATGCACGCGACAGCGTGCAGCAGACACGGAAGGAGGCCGAGGCATCCATCGGCGGCATGGCGCAGGTCGATCAGGCGGTGAAGGCAGGACTCTTCAAACGCCAGTACCGGGATCACCGCCTGGAATGGATGCTGAAGACCGGCGGGACGGAAATCGTCCTCAAAGGCGTCCAGGCCGGAACAATCCGCTTCACGGGTCCTTAGTAGGGAAGTAACGGCGGAGCGTGGTTCAGCTGCCAAAAGGCAGTCACTGGCTTTCAATCTGTATGTTGCCTTGTTCGGTAGCTACTGATCGCTCGCTGGCCGCCTTTCTGAAAGGTTACCGGAGTTCCGCAAGACTGCGGGCTGAGTTGAAGCCGAAGCAAACCAAACTGTGCGACAGGATATGTTCCTCAAGCCAACACAGTTGAACCCATGCTCGCCCGCGATCTCACGTCTGCGCTGCCGGTTTCCCAGCCGCCGCACTTGAAAGCCTATAACGACGAAGCCCACGCGTTTCATGCCAGTCTCGCCGGATATGTTCCGATGAAGCTGGAAGAGATCATGCGTCTTGCGGCGTCGTCTTATGCTGACATGCCATTCCTCACGACGTCTTTGCCGAACGGAATGTCGACGACGCTGACTTTCGAGGACGTGGAACAACAGTCGGCCAACCTGGCGCGCTATTTCCGTGAGGTCCTGAAACTGGAAGCCGGCACGGTTGTGGCGGTCCAGTCGCCAAACTGCATTGGTTATGTTGTCAGCCTGCTTGCAATTTTGCGTGCCGGTCTGGTCCTGTCGAACGTGAACCCTCTGTACACAGAATCTGAAACACGACGCCAGTTGCGCGATTGCAAGGCTGAGGTTCTGATCGGATCAGTGCTTTTTGCAGAAACAATCGACGCAGCGATTTCTGGTACTGAAGTGAAGCACGTGATTGCCCTATCACTCGGCGATTTCTTCCCGGCGGTGAAGCGGAGTTTGCTTGACGTGATGCTTCGTCATGTGAAGCGCATGGAGACCCGTCTGGAGTGCCAGCATGTATCGCTGCAGAAAGCTATCGAGCTTGGTTCCCGCCATGCGGCGCCTGTCAGTTCTTATACGGATTCCCTCCCGGTCAACCGCGATTCCATTTATCAGTATTCTGGGGGTACGACGGGTACGTCCAAAGGCGTGCGCCTTACAGAGGCCGGTCTCGTCACCAACATCGACCAGTTCGTTAGCCTTTCACCTGAGCTGGCGACCATGCGTGGCCGGACGATGCTCCTCGTTCTGCCCGTCTATCATGTGTTCGGCCTGTTCGCTTCGGTGATCGCATTGCGATACGGCGTGCACGTCGTCCTCGCGCCGAGCCCTCGGCCGTTGTCGAACCTGAAGAAGACTTTCGAGAAATTCGAGCCAACACTGCTTCCGGGCGTCAACACGCTGTTCTCGAAACTCATGGACGAGCCCTGGTTCCGGGAAGACCCGCCGCAACTGGCCTTGACCATTTCCGGCGCAGCGGCCCTCGATCCCAATATCCGCAAGCGCTGGTGTGCCATGACGTCCACGCGGATCGTCGAAGGCTACGGCATGACCGAGGCGACGACGCTTCTGACAATCAATCCGCCGGATGCTCGTGAGCGTCCCGGCACGGCGGGCCTGCCGCTTCCGGGCACGGAGATTGCCATCCTCATGGAAGACGGCAGCTTTGGTGTTGCTGGGGACATCGGCGAGATTGTCGCCCGTGGGCCGCAGCTGATGAACGGCTATCTGCACCGGCCAGACGAAACTGCAGCTTCGTTTGTCAACGGATGGATGCGGACCGGCGACATCGGCACTCTGGATGCGGACGGATACCTTACGATTGTGGATCGCGCAAAGGACATGGTTCTTGTCGGCGGGTTCAATGTTTTCCCGAATGAAGTCGACGAAGTCCTGAATGCGTGCCCCGGCATTGTCGAGGCGGCGAGCGCGGGCATCAAAGTGGCCAATTCGGAAGAAGAACTGCACGCGTTTGTCGTGCGCAGGGACAGTGGCCTGACGGCGCAGGACGTGATCTCGCACTGTGCGCAGCACCTTACGGGATACAAACGTCCGCGCGTGGTGCATTTTGTGGATGAACTGCCGAAATCTCCGATAGGAAAAATACTTCGGCGTGAGCTGCGTGTTCTCGCGCAGACGCGCTGAAACTGTAGAAATAAATATAAAAAACAAGGAATTGAGGCGCAGCGGCAGCGAGCTTGGCGTCGCTAACGAATGCTAAACTGGGACTCTCTATGCGTGAGGGAACAAGATAGTTCCACGGCAAAACGGTCCTGATGATTTATCCGCCGCTACAGTTCGAGCAGCAAAAGAGCGAAGTGCTCCAGCGCTACAGGATTCTCAATGGGACTGAAGTCCACATCGCCAGTCAGGTCGCGCGTACTACGGCGATTGCGCTGGATGTGCCTGTTGTCATTGCCTCGCTGAATGAGCGGTATCGTACCTGGTACCGGGCTGCGCACGGCGCAGAAGGCGAAGTGCTGGAACGATACAACGCCTTCTGCGTCCGGGCGAACCTGTCGGAGGCCGGTTTCGCACTAAGCGATGTGCGCGAGGATCCCTACTTTTCGCATGACCCTGCCGTAAGCGCCCAGCCGCCCATAGTGTTCTTTGCGGGCGCGCCCCTGCGTGACCCTGATGGCAAGCGGCTTGGCAGCCTTTGTCTGATTGGACATGAGCCGAAAGCGTTCGGCGAAGCAGAGTTGCGCTTGCTCGAGAGTTTTGCGGGCCTGGTGAGCCAGGACATATGTGTTCGCAGCGCGGCGCGCTATGCCGTGCGCGACCTGATCGAGGCTGAGCACGATAAATGTGATCTCTTCGACATGGCGATGACGGACCCGCTGACAAAAACGCTGAACCGCCGTGCCTTCTTTCGCTTCGCGGAGCGTGAAGTCTTGCGCGCAAGCCGGCACGGGAAACCGCTATCGGCTGTGATGTTCGACATCGACCATTTCAAGCGCGTCAACGACGTCCACGGTCACGCAGTCGGCGACGAGGTGTTGGCGACCCTCGTGAAGTGTGTCACGCGCAACATCCGGGATGAAGACCTTCTCGGCCGGCTCGGAGGCGAGGAATTCGCGCTGGTGCTTCCCGAAACTGAGCCGCTACGCGCGGCCATCCTTGTAAACCGGGTTCGGGCGGCCATCACGAGCCAGGTTTTTTCGCCAAAGACCGGCAGTTTCAGCATCACGATCAGCGCAGGCATCAGCGCGCCCGGATTTGCCGATATCGATATCTTGCCTGCGCTTGAACGAGCGGATCAGGCGCTCTACTCGGCGAAGCAGAACGGCCGAGACCGGGTAGAATTTGCCCCTTTTGCCTCTGACGGACCAACCCTCGCAGTTGCCTGACGTCAATCCGGCTTTTCTGACAGCGGACGGTCTGGAGAAATCAGTACCCGGATGGATGCACCATCTGGATCTTCGAACTGGCCTGCGCGCACAGCCCAGATGAACGCGGCAAGACCGGCAAACCCCATGGCAAGGGCGATCGGTATCAGGAAGGCGAGGCCGCTCATTTGGATCCTCCTCCAGCGACGTTGAGGCGAAGAGCATTGAGGCAAACGATCAGCGACGAACCGGACATTGCAATTGCGGCCACGAGCGGTGTCGCGTAGCCGAGAATGGCAATAGGTACGGCGACGAGATTGTAAGCTGCCGCGAAGCCGAAGTTTTGCAGCATGATTGCCTTTGCCTTTCGCGCGGTGGCGACCAGTAGTGGCAAGGCGCCAAGGCCGCCCGAATAGACTGCATCGGAGGCAGATTGGCTGACATCCAGAGCACCGCCAGGCGCAGCGGATGCGTGGGCGAGGGCGAGTGCGCCCGCATCGTTGAGTCCGTCCCCAACCATCAATACCTGTTTTCCCTGCGCCTGGAGCGCTTCGAGACGACGGACTTTGTCCCGCGGACTTGCCGATGCGGTCCACTTGGTCACGCCGAGGTTGCTTGCCACGTCGGCCACCGCATCTGCCCGGTCACCCGACACGATCTCGACGCTGAGGCCTAGTCTTCGCAGGCGTGCTATTGCTTCTGCAGCGCTGGCCTGGATGTCGTCTTCGAAACGCAGCTCAATCGGCGCCGATGCGCCGCGCACAAAGAATAGTGAAGCGTTTGAGTGGAGCCTTGCGCTGGCGCCCGTCCAGTCGGCTGAGCCCAGCCGGCAAACAACGCCATCAATGCTCCCCTCAAGCCCGAGTCCAGGATGTTCCTTTACGCTCATGGCTACTGGACCGGGGCCTGCAGCGAGCGTGACGGCACGGGACAGGGGATGACGGCTGGCACGCGCAAGCTGGGCGGCATCTGCAATGTCTTTGGTAGTCGCGCTACCGGCTAGCAGACGAGGGGTGCCAAGCGTCAGCGTACCCGTCTTGTCGAAGATGACATGATCGCAAGCCGCAATACGTTCCAGCGCATCTCCGGACTTGAGATAGGCGCCGCCGCGAAACAGGCGCCCGGCTGCAACGACCTGTACTACGGGCGCTGCCAAGGCGAGTGCGCACGGGCAGGTGATGATCAGTGTGGAGACGGCTATCAGGATAGACTCGCGCAGACCAAGCCCGGATATCCACCATCCCAGGAAGGTCAGCAGTGCCGTAGAATGCACAACCGGAACATAAAGTGAGACAGCCCTGTCTGCGATCCGGCGGTAGGTCGAACGTTTCTGTTCGCCGGCTTCAAGCATTCGCCCGATGTCAGACAGGAGCGAATCTGCTGATGCTGCTGTGGCCCGCCCGACGAGTGGCTGAGAAAGGTTTACTGAGCCTGCCATCAACTGCATGCCTGGGACAGAGATACGGGGCAGGCTTTCTCCCGTCACCAGACTCTCATCGATTTCAGATTCACCGCGTTCAATCGTCATGTCGACAACAGCGCGCTCACCGGGAGCGAGGAGTACTCGGTCGCCGGGACGAATTTCATCAGCGCGCACGGACACATGTACGCCAGCGTCAGTAATCCGTGTCACGGTACGGTTCGCCAGAGCTGCGAGATCTCGTGCGGCGGAATAGGCGCGCCGGCGAACGCGCGCGTCGAGAAAGCGGCCGATCAGCAAGAAAAAGAGCAGCATACAGGCAGCGTCAAAATAGGCGTGTTCGCCGCCACGTATCGTTTCAGCGACACTGACGCTGAAAGCCAGAATGAGTGCGAGTGATATAGGAACGTCCATATTGGTCCGGCGCCGCTTCAGGACATTCCATGCCGAGCGAAAGAAGGGGCGACCAGAGAAAAGCAGCGTAGGCAGCGCGATCATTCCGGACACTGCATGGAGACCTTGCCGAGTGGCTTCGCCCATCTCGTTGTGTCCACCCCAGACAGAGACAGAGAGCAGCATGATGTTTGCCGTGGCAAAGCCCGCAACGCCCATCGCGAGCAGCAGGGATTGCTCCTCCTTCTTGTGCGCTGCATCGCCCGAGTTGGAATCGAGTGGTGCGACCCCATACCCGAGACCGGAGATCGCCTCGGAAATACGCATGGGCGCGAGGTCGCCGGTCCAGCTTACATCGAGTTTGCCGGAGGAAAGGTTGAAGCGTGCGGCGCGAACGCCGGGAAGCGCCGACACGGCGCCCTCGATCCGCGACAGGCAGGCTCCGCATTTGGCGCCCCGAACCGTCAAGGATAGCCGGCTTTCCGCGCCGATACGACGAACGAAAGGGGCGGGGTCGGCTGCATCAGACTGACTTGCGGGCGACAACCCGCTTGGGCAGCCGGGTTGATCAAGAGTAAGCGCACTCATTTGATGGACACCTCCCTGGAGGCTTTGAATTCCTGGCCGGCCGTGTCCGGATCAACATCCGCCACGACAATTGCAGTCCAGATTCCGGCGACGGCATTTGCTTCGGCGACATATTCGCCTTGGCCAACAGCTTTGAGTTCCAGATTACGGTCCTTTGCCCGGTCTGCAGGATGGCGCAGCTGCAGGGTCGGAGCCGAGACCGGCAAAGCTGATCCATCGCGCTGAACAATCCGGATTCGGATCAACGGCGAAGTGGTGTCTCCTTCAACGCCGATCTCTGCGCGCCAGCCCTCGTTCTGCTGATGCTGGCGGCGGTCAATCTCGAGGTTGTAGTCGAGGCCTGTAAGGTATGACTTCTCCACGTCTTCGCCTGGGAAGGTCGTGACCGCTGTCCAAAGGAAAATGCCGTTTACAACGAACATGAAGCCGAAGAAGCCAACGAAGCAGGCGAGAGCGTGCCATGCCTTGAACGGACCCCTTCTGCTTTCAGCGGCGGGCAGTACGGAAGCGGAAGGCATCAGTGATCTCCTCTGGTGAATGGCGCGCGGGCAGATACAGTCTCGCCGGTGTCCGTATCGCGGATCTGGACGACCAGGCTGTCCTGGCCTGTCTCGCTGCTGGCCGGCACGGTGATGAGGATCCGGTACCGGCCTACGCCGTAGGCGTCAGGAGAAAGCTGGAGGCTGTCGCCTTTTGCTGCTTTCCCAATGCCGATGATCTCAAATTCGGCGCCGTCGATTCCCTCGACAGACACATCGACGGCTTGTGCTTCGGTCGACTTGTTTACCAATTTCAGCGTGTATCCATTGCGTACACGGCCATCAGACAGTCGAATGAAGGGTGGCGAACGATCTTTCAGGACGCTGAACTCGTAGGTCGATTTGGACGTATAGCCCCACAACATGAGGGCGCTGATCAGGGCGATCAGCACGGCGTAAAGTACTGTCCTTGTGCGGAGCAGAGAGTATTTCGGCGACTGGCCCTGCGCCCGCAGGCTGACGGCCCGATCCGTATCATATGCGATCAGTCCGGTAGGCCGGCCCACCGTCCGCATGATGTCGTCGCATGCGTCGATGCACAACGCGCAGTGAATGCATTCCAGCTGAGCACCATCGCGGATGTCGATGCCCATCGGACAGACCTGGACGCACTGCTTGCAGTCGATACAGTCTCCGCGCCCATCCCAGGTTTCACCCTTGCGGTGCGGCGCGCGCGGCTCACCCCGGTCATAGCGATAGGTCACGTTGAGGGCGTGCTCGTCCGTCAGCGCGCCCTGGATGCGCGGCCATGGGCATAGGTAGGTGCACACCTGCTCGCGCATCGTTCCGGCAAGGATGTAAGTGGTGAAAGTCAGCATGCCCGCAAAAAAGTAGGCGGTAAGCGGCGCCTCGCCCTTGAAGAATGTGCGGGCGATCGTTGGCGCGTCGTGCCAGTACAGGATGAATGCACCGCCGGTCAGGAACGCGATCAGGAGCCAGACGGAATGTTTGCCAATTTTGCGCCACGCCTTGTTGAAACTCATCGGCGCTCGATCAAGACGCATGCGTGCAGCTCGGTCGCCTTCGAAGGCACGTTCAACCCATATGTATAAGTCCGTCCAGACAGTTTGAGGACACGTGTACCCGCACCAGACCCTGCCAAACAGCGACGTGACGAGGAAAAGCGCCAGTGCCGCAAGGATCAGGAGGCCGCCGAGGAAGTAGATTTCCTGAGGCCAGATCTCGAGAAAGAAGAAGTAGAATTTTTCACCCTCGAAATCCGCCAGCACCGCCTGGTCCGGGATGCCGGAGCCGCGCGGCCAACGGATCCACGGAATGAGGTAGTACACACCCAGAGTGCACGCCATCACGAGCCATTTGACCAGCCGGAACTTGCCATGCGCCAGTTTCGGATAGATCTGGTTACGTTTCTCATAGAGGGATACCGGACGCTCCGGCTTGGGAGCGCCGTTATCCCTTGATGAGATCAGCGTGACCTTGGTCACTACTCGCCTCCACCCAGGGAATGTACATAGACCGCAAGGGCCTTGATCGTGGCGTCGTCGAGGCGCCCCTGCCAGGCGGGCATGTGAGCATTGCGTGCGCTGTAGATCGTCTGCTGGATGTCGCGGGGCTCTCCTCCGAACAGCCACTCGCCGTCCGTAAGGTTTGGCGCGCCGAGCGACCGGTTTCCCTTCGCATCGGCGCCATGACAGGTCACACATTGCTGGGCGAATATCGGTGCAGCCCGGTTGACGGCGGCCATATCAGCGTCGCGGCCGGAGACGTTCACAACATACTGTACGAGGTCGTCGATCTCCTTTGCAGTAAGCAGGCCGTCCCGTCCGAAAGCGGGCATTGCGTTGCTGCGTGTGTCGGGGTCTTCGTAGTGGCGAATTCCGTGGCGGACAGTTGCTTCAATCCCGCCAAGCGTACCGTCCCAGAGCCAGACGTCGTCCGCCAGCATCGGGTAGCCCTTGGCGCCCCGCCCCCCGGCACCATGACAGGTGGCGCAGTTGTCGCCAAATGCGCTTTCGCCCATGGCGAGGGCGAACTGTTGGAGGTTCAGATCATTCTCGATCTGCTCAAGGGACGCACCCAGAAGCTTTGCCGATTCTGTTTCCCGCGCCGCCGCCAGATTGCCCACTTCGGCAGCGACGAGGGCGCGATCAGAATGTCCTCTCAGCCCGGGCGTATTGGTCATCCCGGTTCCAGGAAGTGCAGGTATGGCTGGCATGAAGATCATGTAGGCTATGGCCCAGACGATCGTTCCGTAGAATACGAACAGCCACCACCGCGGCAGGGGATTGTTCAGCTCCTTGATGCCGTCCCAGGTATGACCGGTTGTCTCGACTCCTGAGAGTTGATCAATGTCCGGTTTGTGCTCAGTCATCGGACGGTTCCTTGTCGACAAGTGGTTGGTGGGAGGCAATCCGGAAAGTTTCTCGATTGGATGGCCAGAGGGCATAAGTAAGCGCGACGAGGAACATCACGACGAACAGTCCAAGGCCCCAGGTTTGCGCAAAGCTGGAAAGTGTTTCGTACATTGGAGGCTCCTAGCGGCGGTTGTTGAGGTCGTCGGCCTCGTAAACCGAGAAGTCGACGAGTGTTCCGGTCATCTGCAGATAGGCAATCAGAGCATCCATTTCGGTGATCTGGGATGGGTTCCGGTCAAAATCTGCGATACGCAGCGTGCCTTTGCGGCCCGCGGCCGTTTCGTACCGGGCCAACAGGGCATCTTCCGCGTCATAGTCCTGGTTCGGTGACGCCTGGGCAATGAGGTCGGCTTCAGCATTGGTGATCATGTCATCAGTATAGGGAACGCCAGCCAGCCGAAGTGTCCTCAGGTCATCCGCAATGCCTTCGACTTGCAGCTTCTTCTTGGTCAGAAACTTGTAGGGCGGCATGATAGAATCCGGCACGACCGATTTGGGCTCGATCAGGTGGTCAAGGTGCCATTCGTCGGAGTATTTGCCGCCGACCCGGGCAAGATCAGGTCCGGTGCGTTTTGATCCCCATTGGAACGGGTGATCGTACATGCTTTCGGCCGCGAGCGAATAGTGCCCATAGCGTTCAACTTCGTCTCTGAGCGGACGGACCATCTGCGAGTGACAGACATAACAGCCCTCACGGATATAGATATTCCGGCCCTTGAGTTCGAGCGGTGTGTAGGGGCGCATGCCGCGCACCTTTTCAATTGTGTTCTCGAGATAGAACAGCGGAGCGATTTCCACGAGGCCGCCAATTGCCACCACGATCAGAATACCGACCGTGAGAAGGAGAGAATGGCGTTCGAGTGTACCGTGCTTGTTGAGGATGGACATATCGAAGCTCCTTATTCGGCAGGCTGGAGAGTGGGGGCGTTGGCGGGCTGAGTGTCGGGTGCACTATCTGAGGCTTCGCCATGCCCGAGGGCGGTGCGAACCAGGTTATATGCCATGAGCAAGGCTCCGATCAGGTAGAGCGCTCCCCCTGCTACGCGGATGATGTACATGATGTGCTTCGCTTTAACCGTCTCGATGAACGAGTATTCGAGGAAGCCGAACTCGTTGTAGGCCCGCCACATGAAGCCTTCGGTGATGCCGGCGACATACATCGCGACGATGTAGAAGAGGATACCGAGCGTCGCGAGCCAGAAGTGCCATTCAACGAGGGCTTTGGAGTAGAGGGATTTGCGTTTCCACAGCCATGGCGTGAGGCAGTACAGGGCGCCGAAGCTGATGAAGCCAACCCAGCCCATGGAACCAGAGTGAACGTGCGCAATGCCCCATTCGGTATAGTGGGAGAGCGAGTTGACGGCGCGTACGCTCATCAGCGGCCCTTCGAACGTGGACATGCCGTAGAAGGCAAGGGCCACGATCATCATACGGACGACCGGGTCTGTGCGCAGCTTGTCCCACGCGCCGGACAGGGTCATCACACCGTTGATCATACCGCCCCAGCTGGGCATCCACAGCATGATCGAGAAGACCATCCCCAGCGTCTGCGCCCACTGCGGCAATGCCGTATAGTGGAGGTGGTGCGGGCCGGCCCAGATGTAGATGAAAATGAGTGACCAGAAGTGGACGATGGACAGCCGGTAGGAATAGACAGGCCGGTTCACCCGTTTCGGGATGAAGTAGTACATGATGGCGAGGAAGCCTGTCGTGAGGAAGAAGCCGACGGCATTGTGACCGTACCACCATTGCGTCAGCGCATCCTGCACCCCGGCGAACAACTGATAGCTCTTGGAGCCTGTCAGACTGACTGGGATCGCCAGATTGTTCACGATGTGCAGCATCGCGATCGTGACGATGAAGGACAGGTAGAACCAGTTTGCCACGTAGATATGCGGCTCCTTGCGTTTCCACAGTGTGCCGAGGAATACGAGAAGGTAGGCGACCCAGACAATTGTGAGCCAGAGGTCTGCATACCATTCGGGCTCGGCATACTCCTTGGACTGAGTAACGCCCAGCAGATACCCGGTGCCTGCGATAACGATGAACAGATTGTAGCCCCAGAAAACGAACCATGGCCACATGCCGCCAGCGAGGCGCGTGCGGCAGGTGCGTTGGACGACGTAGAAGCTTGTTGCGATCAACACGTTGCCGCCGAATGCGAAGATCACCGCGGATGTGTGGAGAGGTCGCAGGCGACCGAAGTTCGTCCAGCCGAAGTCAGGGAAGTAGAACAGGTGAGGGAACGTCAGCTGCAGCGCGATGATCAAGCCGACAAGGAAGCCCGCGATGCCCCAGAACATCGCCGCTGCCACCCCGAATTTCACGATCGTGTCTTCGTATATGGCGGGATCGAAGGGGTTGCGGCCGTTCAGCGCGCCCGCCCAGAGGCCTGTAGCGAGCAGGCCTGCGACGGTGAGGAAGAAAAAGGTCCAGGCATGTGCTGCCATCATCGGATCGGCCGCATTTGCCGCGATGATGAGCGCGCCGAGGGCAACGGCCCCGACCAGCGCACAGACCGTGCCTATGCTTATTCCCCAACCGGATTGATCTTTGGTTCTGGTATTTGCGCTCATGGAAATCCCCTGGCGAGTCGATATCGGCGGTACTGGCCGTTACCTGCCGGAGGGGCGTCTGAGGCTGTATAGGGGGAACTACCTATGGGCTCGCCTGTCGCACCGGAGATACGTCTGGCGCATCAGATCAAAGGAGCTGGCTCATGTGGAAACTCGCAGCAACAGGTGCCGTACTGCTGGTCGCAGGCGCCGTCAGATTTTCGTATTTCCTCAATCGAACCCCGACTTTGGAAGACTATCTCGCGTTCCGGTGCGGGCCCTCTGAAGCAGCACGGCTCGGCGTTCCGGGAGGACATTGGTTGTCCGCTTGGACGCACTGCTGGGGCTGCCCGGCGATGGCTGCCGGCGCGGCGCTCCTGATGCTGGCTTGTGTCCTGGCCCTGCGCCAGCGTGCCGCAGGCGTTTACCAGCGGGGCTGAGGCGTGGGCGTCCTTGATCTTGCACGTTTGTTGCTGCGCAGGCAGTGAATAGTCCCGGACAGCAGGGGCTCAGGGAATCCGTGCGATGAACGACACGCCAAAAACCGTCCAGGTGCCGCTCTACCAGCTGGACGCTCCTGCGCACCAGCTGCACTTCGAGTCGATTCTGGACTCGGTCCCGGACGCCATGATCGTGACCGACGAGTCTGGCACCATCCTGGCGTTCAGCCGAGCCGCTGAACGATTGTTTGGCTATTCGGCCGGCGAGATCATCGGGCAGGCAGTGAACCGTCTGATGGCTGGCCGGGACCGCACCAATCATGATCAATACATCGGCAACTACATGCGGACCGGCGAACGGCAGATCATCGGCAAGGGCAGGGTGGTCATCGCTGCGCGCGCTGACGGATCCGTGTTCCCGATCGACCTGAAGATTGGTGAAGCGCGTATCGGTGATCACTATCTTTTCACTGCGTTCATCCGTGACCTGACAGAGCAGCAGAGGGCAGAACTTCGGATTCAGGAAATGCAGTCCGAACTTGTTCACTTCTCCCGTCTCAGTGCTGTCGGCACCATGGCATCCGCGCTCGCGCATGAACTGAATCAGCCGCTGACGGCTGTCGCCAACTATCTCGAAGCAAGCCGCGACCTTCTCGATTCGCCTGATCCGGAGACGCGCGAGATCCTGCGCGATGCCCTGTCAGAGGCGGCAAGGCAGGCGGTGCGTGCGGGCGAGATTGTTCGCAAACTCCGGAGCTACGTTTCCCGGGGTGAGGTTGACGCGCGTCCCGTCAGCTTGAAACCCCTGATCGTCGATGCAGTTGCGCTGACCCGGACATCCCGAGACCGGTCGGATATTCCGGTAAGCATAACCCTGGATGCAGGTGTTGACCGGGTACTTGCCGATCCGATCCAGGTTCAGCAGGTCGTCATAAACCTCATACGTAATGCGATGGACGCCATGTCTGGCCGGGAGAATGCACGGATCGACATCCGCGCCTCGATCGACGAGGATACTGGCTTCGTTGCAGTCGAGGTTTGCGACAATGGCCCCGGCCTTTCACCGGAAATGAGGGAAACAATCTTCAAGCCATTTGCGACAACCAAGGCGCAAGGCATGGGACTTGGACTTTCGATCTGCCAGACTATCGTTGAGGCACACGGCGGCTCGATACGGGCCGCGCCAAGTACGCAGGGTGGAACCTGTTTCCGGTTCACATTGCGCCAGGATACGGATAAATCTTGATCATGACTGATGCGCGCCTGATCCATCTGGTTGATGATGACGAAGCCATCCGGCACTCGGCGAGCTTCATGTTGCGTCATGCCGGCTTCCGCGTGAAGACCTACACAGATGGTGTCGCGTTCCTCGAGCAGGTGGCAGACGCCGAGCGCGGCTGCATTCTGCTGGACGTCCAGATGCCCGGTATGGATGGTCTCGAAGTCCAGGAGGCCCTGAACTCGAGGGGGGTCGCGATGCCCGTGATTGTATTGACAGGTCACGGCGATGTAGGCGTGGCCGTGCGGGCGATGAAGGCAGGGGCGGTCGACTTCGTCGAAAAGCCCTATGGCAAGCAGACGCTTGTAGATGCCCTGACGCGGGCCTTCGAGCGGCTGGAGGCGCGGCGCAAGCAGGACGTCCTAGCCGAAGAAGCGCGTGGTCTTATCGAGCGGCTGACAGCCCGCGAACGGGACGTGCTGAGCGGCCTTGTCGATGGGCAGACCAACAAGGTCATCGCTGAAACGCTCGATATTTCGCCGCGTACCGTGGAGATTCACCGTGCCAACCTTATGGAAAAGATGGACGCGCCGAGCCTCTCCACGGTCCTGAGAATCGCCTTCGCCGCTGGCTTTGGCGGTAACGCCCCCTCCTAGGGAAAGCTACCTAAAGACACGGTCTGCCGTATCGGCATAGGCTGCAGGCTCAGTCACTCTCGGCGTCAGGTATGGCTCTCTCGTTCCCCGTCATGCGCAATCGCAGGATCGCCGTCGTCGACGACAGTGAACCGGTCAGGCGCTCGCTGTTGGTTCTCCTCGGCGCAAGAGGGTATCATGTGGATACGTTTCCCGGGGGCGCCGAACTTCTCGCCGGGACGTCAGTAGTTGACTATGACTGTTTCGTTATTGACCTGAAGCTGGATCATGCGGATGGCACCCAGCTCCTGGCCAATCTCCGCCGCAAAGGATTTGAGCAGCCAGCGGTGCTGATTTCCGGATGGGAAGTGGATTCACTGGAGCGGATTGCCGAGCGGGCCGGCTTCGCTGCGCATGTCCGAAAGCCGATGCTGGAAATATCGCTCGCCGACGTGCTTGCCAGGGTTCTGGCAAGATAATAGCCGCTCGCCGCGCGGTTGTTGATTTCTTCTGACCCGTTCGCCTTGTGGACTGCGCCTCTGTAGTCAGCAGGGAGTTTTGTCATGTTGAGAAGTCTGATCGTCGCACCGTTGTTGCTTATCCCCATAGTCTTCTATGGGCTTGTTGCCATGGCGTCGGGCGAAGGAGGCACTGCGGGAAGCCTGAAATCTTCGATATTCGGCATTTCGATGATGTCCGGCGGCAGATGGGTCTTCACCGTCGGTGACTTTCTTCTGCTGGTGGGGCTTGTCACGCTGTTCATCGAAATTCTCAAAGCGGCGCGCACCAAAAGTGATGCAATCATCAACCATTCCTTCTCGATGTTGTTGTTGCTCGTCTCCGTGATCAGCTTTCTTGTTGTTCCGGGTTTCGGAACGTCGGTGTTCTTTCTGCTTGTGATCATGTGCCTGCTGGACGTCGTCGCGGGCCCGATCGTCAGTATCATTGCGGCGCGACGTGACTTTGGCGTCGGCGAAGAGATCTAACCCGGGCAGTTCGCGTCGATCAGCGGCTGCACGCCAGTGCGTTCAGGAATGAACTCGGCATCTGCGAGCCGTGCGTCGACATCGAAAGTGCTTCTGATCTCGCGGATCAGGCCGCAGGACCATGCGGTGCTGCCAGCCGCTGCATCAACGCTCACCGCATGCGCGCCGACGTGAAGAAGGTTGCTTTCATAGAAGGCATTATCAGGAAACTGACGGATCAGCCCTTCCAGCAGTTCAGCGGCTTCGTCGAGTGCTGCCTGCGCCGCCGGTGCATTGCCAGAGGCAGACTGTGCGGTCGCTCGTTTCTGCAACATTGCGGCGATGCCCTCAGGTCCGCCTGCGTCCTGAGGGTTAGCCGCCATGATACGGCGCGAAGCGTCGACAGCGAGGTCAGCATGCGCTGCTGCAGCGCCAAAATCGCCAGCCAAAATGGAAGCAGAAGAGCGTTCGCCATGCGCCACCATCAACTGGGTAAGGTGGTAATAGTTGTCGGGGGTCTCTTTCAGTGCACCGGTCCGGAATGTAATGGCGAAGTCAAGCGGTTCCAGAGCTTCTGCGCCGCGGTTCAGGCCGATCAGGATGCCGGCGTGTTGCATGGCAAGATACGCCGCCATTTCTTCTCCGCCGCCCATGCGCTCCGACATTTCCGGCGTCATTTCTGCGCGCCAGGTCGTCACGAGGCTTGCAGCTTCTTCCAGCTTCCGCTCGCGTTCCAGTATCTGGAGCAGGTCCGTGCGCAGGCTCCACTTGTGCCTGAGTATTTTCTGTTCGTTTGAGTCCTTCAGCGCGATACCGGCCTCGGCAAGCTCAAAGCCCCGCGTATTGTGGACGCGAGCGGTCGCCGTGTCACGCAGATGGTGAACATACTGCATTGTCAGCATACGTTCGACCATGATGAGTTCCGCAATCGCAACTGTGTCGGCAGGATTGCGCTTGATGACTTCGTCCAGTGAAGCTTTCGCATCGAGGAACAACTGCCGCGATACTTCCGTTTCGCCCAAATTTGCGATGCCGACCCCGCCATAGAGGTCTGCAAGACGGGATGTAATGATGCCCATTTCCAAGAGGACATCGTCCGGTGCAGCGCTGTCGAGCTGAAGGCCATTGATATAGTCGCGTACGACGCGGGCTAACGCTTGGCGTGTCTCCAGAGAGCCGGAAATCTTGTCCGCCTTGTCGTAAACGTCGAACACCAGCGTTCTGCTGAGTTCTCTGGCTTGGGCAAAGCGCTGATTGGCGACGCCGAGAGCGGCTTCAGCGCGGTTGTACTGTATGGCGGTCGCGGCAAGCGTTCCCGAAAGACCGGCAATTACGGCTGCTACTGAAACGGCGGCAATTTTGTGCCGCCCGAGGAACTTTCCGAATCGGTACGATGTGCCGCCCTTGAAGGATGAAACGGGCCGCCCGGCGCGCAGGTTGCGTACATCGTCTTCGAGGGCGTCCACCGATGGATACCGATCAGCTGGATCGGTCGCGCATGCGCTGGTTATGATGGCAGCGAGTTCCTTCGAACGATTGTCGCTCGGGATCAGATCCTCCAGAAGCTTTCCGAGCGAAAATATGTCCGACAATGTAGTAGCAGACGCGCCATTCAGGCGTTCGGGTGCTGCATAGCCCGGGGTATAGCTGAGGCTGCGGGACTTGCTTCCGGGCAGCGCGGTGACGGCGCTTGCACGTATCGTCTCTGGCGGCCGGGAGATTCCGAAGTCGATCAGTTTGACTGCACCTTCGCGGCTGACCAAAACGTTCGACGGCGTAATGTCCCTATGAATGATGAGGTTCTGATGGGCGAACTGCACAGCATCGCATAGCGTCATGAACAGATTAAGCCGTGAATCATAGCTCGCAGCATTTTGTTCGGCCCAGACAAGGATAGGTAGTCCGTCCACGAACTCCATGATCATGAAGGGCGATCCGTCCTCCATCTCCCCGCCGTCATAGAGGCATGCGATGTTCGGATGATTGAGGCCGGCAAGAATCTGTCTCTCGCGCTGGAAGCGTTCTATCAGCGCATCGGAGAGGACGCCCGGACGGATGACCTTGATTGCGACCGTCTGGTCAAAGTTTCCGGAAACGCGTTCGGCCTTGTAGACGGCGCCCATTCCGCCCTGTCCAATTGTGCCGACCACGCGGTAAGCACCTATCCGTTCGGGTACCGGCATATCGGCGGCATCATGCCCTGCGCCGCCAGTCTTCAAAGCACCGGGATGTTCCCGCTCGGCGTTGAGCAATGCCAGCACTCGGCGGGCCAGGCCTTCGTCATCCCTGCACTGATCTTTTACCCACACCTCACGTGCGTCGGATGGGATGTCGAGCGCTGCCGACAGCATTTCGAGCGCTGCGCGCTCAGTCGATCCGGTGGTCATCCTGTCTCGCTTCGTTGAGGCAGTCGAGAAGCCACGCCCTCGCGACTCTCCAGCTTCGTTTGACGGTTGCTTCTGAAACGCCGCGCAATTCGGCAATCTCTTCCAGGGTCATACCGCCGAAATATCGCAGTTCTACGATTTCAGCCTTGTCCTCATCGATCACGCTCAAGCGGATCAATGCCTTTTCCAGCACGTCCATATCCATGCGATCAGATTGTCCGTCCGAAAGCCGTGAAACAAGCGTTACCTTTTGGTGGTGGCGTTTGTCAGATCGCTTCTTGCGCGCATGATCGATCAGCACACGGCGCATGGCGCGCGCTGCCAAGGCGAGAAAGTGGACCTTGTCTGCCCATTCAACCTTGTCCACACGCATCAGGCGAATGACGGCCTCGTTGACGAGATCGCTTGTCGACAGTGAAAGGTTGCGCTCAGCGCGGATCAGGCCAGCGGAAATCTGGCGCAGTTCCGAGTAAAGTTGGGTAAACAGCCGGTCACGCGCGGCAAGGTCTCCGGCCCTCCAGCCGTCGAGGAGCTGTTTCGCGGTCGCATCATCGGGCTGTGCCATAGCGGTCTCCGAGCGCAAACCTGTCGCAAAAACCTTGTTTCGACAAGATGTTGCATCGGCAGAAAAAAATTTCTGAAACAGGTGACCCGAATTCCGGCTGTCCCGCGCCTTCCTCTGTAGAACCGACATTGGGAAGGCGCCGGTAATGGAACAAACCCTGGAAAAGATCCCCCCTGAAGCGTGGCCGATCATTGACCTCCTGTTCAATCTGACGATGGCCGCCGCCGGCATCTGGCTCGCGGTTACAGCGTTCGTGATCTGGCGCCGCCATGCGTCGAATCTCACGCCGGTAAACGCTGCCGAACGTAACCGCAAAGCTCAGCCCGACTTTCTGAAGGTGGACCAGAAGGCCCGGGAAGAGGCGATCGAGCGTGGGGACCGTTACGAAAAGGCGCTCGATCGGCGCGATGCGGCGGAAGCTGCATCGCGCCTTCAGCCTGCACGGAAGGCTCAGAAAGTGGCTGGTCTCGCGGCACTGGTGATGTCGGTGTTCACCATCATGTCGGTGGTCACTTCATCCGTCTTCACGATGACGGGCGTTGGCCAGATCGCCGGTGAGTTCTCAACCTGGGACAAGGCGAAGGCCATCATCGAGGCCCACCCGATCGCATTCTCGGTGTGCGTACTGATCATTCTTGCCCGCATCTACACTCATTTCTTTCCGCCTGCTGAAAAGGAGGGCTGATCCATGGCTTCTCAACCTCTTGTGCTGACCGATCCGAACCTCCTGGCTGAATTCGTCCGCGAGTCCGAATTCAAGTCCTTCTTCGAGAAGCGCTACGCCACCCCGCCGGATATCGCTGCGCTGCTCTTTCGCAACGGCCAACTGATTGACACTTTCAAAGGGGCACATTTCTCGGTAGGCGGGATAGCGACTGCCATAAAAAGCATCGCCGGCGGGTCCACTCATATCGCCATCATGCTGGCTGACCTGAAACCTTTCCAGGTCCAGTTCCCCATACGCGCCCTGTCTCGTGACAATGTGGAGATTGCCGGCACCGCCACGCTTGAGCTTCAGCTGAATCCCGACAAGCCGGCAAACATCCTGGGCCTGATGGGCGGGATCTCCCGTTCACAGGCCGGGCCGAAGGGCGAAGAGGCAGATCTCCCGCGTCGCAAGGCGCTGTCGCGCATTGACGTGCTTGATCGTATCGCACCGCACTTCTCCGACCGCGTGATCGAAGCCGTGATCAACAGGCTCGATGCGCAGGACATACGCGGCGAGACAGGCCTGCAAGACAAGATCCAGGCCGACATGATGCGCGAAGCTGAGCGTGTTTGCGGTGATCTCGGTGTTCTGGTGCGGGCGGCATCCATCGAATGGGCGATCAACCCGGTTGAGCGGGAAGCCATGGAGCGGTCACAGATTGAACGGCAGCAGGAAGCGCTGGACTACCAGCTGGACTTGCTGAAGCGTGAAGTAGCCCGCCAGAACGAGGCCACCCAGTTCCGGGTGGAATCGTCGACGGAGCTCACCAAACTTCAGAACGCCAGCGAGGATGAACTCTCGCACATGGTGCTGCAGAGTGAAGTCCGTTTTCTGGATGCCCGGGAGGCGGTGACGCGTCGCCACGAGATGGAGGCACTCGCCCACGAGATCGAGGTCCTTCGCACCGAGCGTGCGGCAAAGATGGAGAACGAGATCCAGGATGCCGGGCATCTGATTGATCTGACGAATGAAGCCGCGCGACTGCGCCAGACGGAGCGCGAGATCGAACTGCTGGACGGTCAGCATGTTCAGCAACTCAAGAAGATGGGCGTACTCACGGATCTGGAGCTGCGCGAGCGCACGCAGCGTATGGAGCTGGAAATTGCTCGCATTGCTCAGGAGCAGGCCGCGAAGAATCTGGAGCGCATGGTAGAGCTCGAGCGGTCAACCGCAGACCGCGATGCCCAGCGTGGCATCCTGTCCGACAAGGCAAAGACCGACAACGAAATCGCTCGAATCCGTGCGGACGCTGACGCGCGAACGGCTCAGCTCATGGCCGGCGCCAAGATGACGCCGGAGCAGATACTTGCCATCAATGCAGGCCTCTCACCTCAGGTGGCGGAAGTTCTCAAGGAGCAGGCCCGTGCGCGGGCAGATGCCAATAACGACTCGATGTCGATCATGCGTGAGCTGATCAAGGGCGCCTCGGACGAGCGCGCCCAAAGTCGCGCGCACGAGCTCGATATTCTTAAAGCCGGCATGGCGGGCGCGACGGGTGTGGCGCACGGTGCCGGTGGCAAGGCAAACCCTGGCGCAACAGAAGGTTTGGCTTCGGATTCGGCGACAGTCGAATGTCCGGAGTGCGGTCGCACGCTGCCAGCCAAAGCCAACTTCTGCACCGGCTGCGGCCACAAGATGCGGACCTGAACCTGAATGGCGCAAAGTACCGGCCCTTCTCATCTGCCGCCCCGGACGCAGACGGAGTGTTGCTATACGTCGGCCTTGCAGAAGGATGCCACCTTCTGCGGCGATTGCGGCAAGCGTCTTGTTCGCTGCATGGCAGCGGAGGAATGCGGCGGCCTGCTTGACGACAATGGTCTGTGCACCGTCTGTGTCGCGCCATACCTTCAGGTGGATGCCGGTGCTCTGACTGCGGCACGGGTCGGCGGCGCGGTGGCGCTTCCGATGTCGCTCGCAAACCTGTCTGCAGTCGGCCGGCCTCTCTTTGTGACCGGTCTTTGGAGCCGCGAGGCAGCGGGGGAGTGGAAAGAAGAGGCTGTTGGCTGGGAGCGGCTCAATGCCGGTGAGTCCCGGCCGATCACCGTCGTCGCCGACGAGATCGAGAAAGCAGGCGCGCATAGCCTGCAGGTCCTTGTCGGCATCGCCAGCCGCTGGCGGTGGCGACAGGAAAACTTCGCCTTCACCGCGCAAATCACGCTTATGGTGGAAGATCCGTCATCGGAGAAGGCGCCGGTCGTGAACATTGGCGGGCAAAGTGCCGGTCACGGAAACCTTGTCTATATTTCCGGAAAGAATGAGCAGAAAGCCACGCGGGAGGTCGCCGCGGAAGCCCTTCGCCTGCAAATGGTGCGTGCGGAGCGTGACGAACGCCGGCTCGGGCTACGAGGCGTAAACTCCAATCTCTCCGTACCGCGCCGCGCAGACATCCGCTGGCAAGGATTTGCGAAGGGCGATGCGCCGCTTAATGGTCCAATCCTGACGCCGGACGGCGTCCTGGCTGCCGGTCGCCTGCGAACGCGCGCCCAGGGTGGCGAAGGCGACCTGCGCCTTCTCGTCGAGACACCAGACGGCGGCATGAATGAAGAGATCAGCCGCATGATCTCCCGCCGCCATTTTGAGCTCTACATCGAGTCCGACCGCCTGATGCTTCGTGTAAACGGCAGCGGTGGTGTGCGTATCAATGGTGAAGCCTATGGGGAAGGCAAGGCGATCAGCCTTTGCGATGGGGACACGATCGCGCCAATTGTATCCCGCCCCAAGGACATCGTTCTCAAGATCACGTTTCAGTCCGAACACGGTAGTGTCCGAAACATCATAGTGCAGCGCGTCTCCGCGCCGCCCAGATAGGTCACACAAATGCTAAAATGCTACAAATGCTCCGCTAACATTTCACAAGGCGACCGGTTTTGCCCGGAATGCGGCGCTGACCAGAAGACCGCCGGATTTGAAGGTCTTATCACAGTCGGCGGCCTAGAAACACTCGATCAAGCCCAGACGAAAGGTGTGATCCGCGAGGTCCAGGCGGAACTCTCGGAGGGTACCGAGTTTGCCGGGCGCTACATAATTGAACGGGTGGTCGGAAAGGGAGGCATGGGTGTTGTCTACCGGGCGAAGGACAAGCTTGCCGACAAGCCCGTTGCTCTGAAACTTATCCGCGCAGAGCGACTCGGTGGGCAGGGCGCCGTTCGCCGCCTCATTTCCGAAGGTCTGACGGCGCGTGATATCCGTCACCAGAACATTGTTGCCGTCTATGATGTAGGCGAAGCCGAAGGCCAGCCCTTCGTGTCCATGGAGTATCTCGACGGGCAGTCTCTTCGCGACTGGCACCGCGAGAAAGTCCGTCTGCGGCAGGATGTGCCGCTCCGCGTCGCCGCCCGTATCATTGCAGAGATCCTGGATGGCCTGACGGCAGCCCACGCCGCAGGCGTCATCCATCGCGACCTCAAACCAGAAAACATCGTCCTGATCGGAACGCCGACCGAGGCTGCCGCGCCTCTGAAGATTCTCGATTTCGGCATCGCGCGGGTTGCCGGCTCCAATGTCGAAAGCGGAACCGGAACAGGACTCGGCACACCCCGCTACATGGCTCCGGAACAGGTTACAAACGCCGATACTGCCGGTCCTTCAGCAGACCTCTACTCCTTGTCGGTGATATTCTACGAACTCCTGGTGGATGTATTGCCGCAAGGGCATTGGCAGCCGCCTTCCGGTGGGCGATCAGACGTGCCGCAGGCCATTGATGCCCTGATCGAGCGAGGTCTCTCGAACCGGCCGGGGAATCGCTTTCAGGAGGCGAAAGAGTACCGGCGCGCACTCGTCGATGCGGTCAACATATCTGTACCCGGACGGACGGTACGAAAGCCGGATCCTGTCAAGCCAGTAAAGCCGCAGCCATCGATGCCGCCTGGCCTCATGAAATGGGGCGGAATAGGCGCTGCCGGTCTCGCTGCCATTGTCCTTATTGCCTCGCTCAGCGGCGGCGGTAGCGGTGGTTCGTCCTCAGGTTTTGCGGCGCTCACCGGCGTCTGGAAGGACGGCGCCGGGTCTGCGTACAACATCCAGGTGGGCAATAACGGCGCTTTCTCAGGCGGCGGAGTGAACGGATATGGCTACAATGTCCGGATGGACGGACAGTTCAATGGCCAGTCTGCCAATTATACGCTGTCTGTCCCGGAAGCAGGCATGCAGTTCAACGGCAGCATGCAATGGGATGGAGGTTGCCACATCAGCTTCCAGACCCGCGACCCGTCGAACAGCATTGTCGACCAGGGAAATCTCCACGTGAACCACGAACCGGGAGCGCCGTGTCCGTGACGCTTCGGCCGGATATCCAGAAATCATCCAGTGCAAATCCCGAAGGGGGATCATCATGACTGTCAAATCGTCCGCATTCAGCCTCAACGGTTGCCGTTTCGAGCTGCGTCCGTCGGCTGCGCCGACGCTCTCCACACCGACGATCCGGCTGCCGGACCGGGTAGACCTCAGGGTCCATTGTTCGCCGGTCGAGAATCAGCTTCGCACCAACTCTTGTGTAGCCAATGCCGTGGTCGGTGCTCTGGAGTATCTGCACCTCAAGTCAGGCCGTCCGCTTACGGATTTTTCTCGACTGTTTGTCTATTACAATGCCCGCATCCTCTCGAACTCGACCCAGAAGGATGAAGGAAGCTTCATCCACCACGGTATGGCGTCAATCCTTGCCTATGGCGCGTGTGAAGACCGCCTCTGGCCTTTCCGGGAAGACATGGTTCTCGCGACGCCGCCGGACACCTGCTACCAGAACGGTGCGACATATGAGGCCATACAATACGCCCGCGCGCCCCGTGGTACTTCGGCCCTGACGGCCCTTGCGCATGGTCTACCGATTGTGTTCGGCATTTTTGTGCCAGGCGAATACTATGACATCGCTGCCCAGACAGGCCGGATGCCAAAACCTGATCAGGTTGTGCCGCAACAGCCTCCGTCGGGCCACGCAATGCTGATTGTTGGTTACGACATGAATGAACGCCTCTACCTCGTCCGCAACAGCTGGGGTGCGACCTGGGCAGAGCAGGGCTATTGCTGGATACCTTTCGAAACCATGGAGGCCTGGTCCCGCGACGAGGACTTCTGGACCGTTGGTGCGATCGAGGAGGCCAAGGGTTTCTCGCTGCAAGGGCCGAGCCTTGCTGCGTCAATGAAAGCGATCGGCGTGTCCGACAACCTGATCGAGGCCCGGGCTGCAAGACTTGAGTCGCTGCGAAGCGGGCTGCGAAGCAAGCTCGCGGGCGATCTGGAAAGTGCCAAGCGGGATTTCCGCAGCCGGCTGCGCGACAAGTCGTAAGTCCCGGCGCCCTCGCAATCGGTCCCTGATCGCGCTAGATCGGCTCCAGTACGTCCCAAGGTCGGCTCCTCTTCTTGGAGGGACGGCCGTATCGGGCTGGTCAAGGAGCGCGCATGCCACTTTCGCAGTTCAAGGGTTTTGCCGGTATTGCCATCCGCGGCGATACGCGGGGGGATCCTGACGATCCGCTGGTGCTGCTCGTCCATGGCGGCGGGCAGACCCGGGACATCTGGAATGAGGCGGCTTCGGCACTGGTGAAGGCCGGCCGACAGGTCATCGCCATTGACCTGCGTGGACATGGAGAGAGCGAGTGGCCCGCTGATGGACGTTACGACTTTGGCGCGTTCGTGGAAGACCTTCGGGCGGTTCTCTCCCAGCTGCCGTCTCGCCCGGTCATCGTGGGCGCATCGCTGGGGGGGTGGGTCGCTGCCGTTGCAATAGGCGAGGAGGGCGGCCATTTGGCGTCTGGCCTGATCCTGGTGGACTCACCGCCGGACCTTGACCTCACCAACATCCGCCAGACCGCCGATGTCCTGCGCGCCGCGTCAGAAACCGCCAGGGGTGCCTGGGACCGCCGCATGCTGGATCGGTTCCATCTTGAAGATGCCCTGGCTCGATTCAAGGCCGCCGCGCCAAACATTCGGGTGCCCGCTCTTTTTGTGCGGGGCGCGCTGAGTGACATCACCGATGCAGCTGCTGCCAGCCGTATTGTCGAACAGATCACCGGTGCAGAGTATGTCGAGATTGGCGATGCCGGCCACGTCGTTGCAACGGACAGGGCTGACATATTCAGTGCCACGCTGCTGGACTTCCTCGAGCGTCGCATACCCCGTTTTGTGCCGGAGTACCGCTCCGGTTCCGACGCACGAACCTTGCGGGATGCGCTCGGCTGTTTCGCCACCGGTGTGACGGTCATCACCACGTTCGAGGAAAACGGCGATCCCGTCGGTCTCACGGCCAACTCCTTCACTTCCGTCTCACTCGAGCCACCCTTGCTGCTCGTCTGCATCGCCAAGACGTCGAGCAGCCTGAAAGCACTGGAAAGATCGCCCAACTTTGCGGTGAATGTGCTGCACATCGGTCAACAACCGGCGTCGAACATCTTTGCGCAGCAAGGCGAAGACCGTTTCCGGCAGACGCCGTGGAAGCGGGGCAGACATGACGCGCCACTCCTGTCGAACGCTCTGGCCAACTTCGAGTGCCGCCGACATGCGATGCATGACGCAGGCGACCATGTGATCCTGGTTGGTGAAGTGCTGCGCGCCGCATTTGATCCGCGCCGGGATCCGCTGCTTTACTTCCGCGGCAAATATCGCCGCCTGCATTTCACCTGATCTCAGCTGGCGTCAGAGGAAAGCCTTCAGCTCTGCAACGAAACGGTCGAACTGGTCATGGTGCAGCCAGTGACCGGCGTTTTCGTACACCTTCACCTGGGCATTCCTGAAGTTTGCGATCCGGCCGTCTTTCTCCGGATTGGAGGCCCAGCTGTTCTGCCCATATAGAAGGAGCGTCGGGCAGGTAATTTCGCGCCACAGCGCCTCCACATCTTCCTGCGGCATGTCATACGGAACCATCACGCGGAAGTGGTTGTCGAACTTCCAGGAATAGGTGCTGTCCTCGTTCTGGCTGATCCCGTGGA
>CAZXQD010000002.1:0-55978 GCA_964643405.1 uncultured Hyphomonas sp.
TCCATACCGACCGGCGCGAAGACCTGCGCGGCAACGACTATTACTGGATCGGCTACCGCGGCAAACTCTCCCGGCCGGATGAGGGCACGGATCTGCGCGCCATCTACGAAGGCTATGTCTCGGTCTCGCCGCTGCATGTGGACTTGACGCATGAAGCGTTCCTCCGGACGCTGCAGACGTCATGGCCGGATTGATCGCTGACCCGTTTCGCGCGGCGCGCCTGCTGCTTCATCTCCGTCAGGAGGGCGTGACAGATGCGCGCGTCCTGACCGCCATGGAAACCATCGACCGGGCGGCCTTCGTGGACGATCCGGGCCTTGCGCCGCTCGCCTTCGAAGATGCCATGCTGCCGATCCCGTGCGGGCAGGTGATCCTGCGCCCGGCGATGACGGGGCACCTTCTGCAGGCGCTGGCGCTGCCGGAGGATGGCTCGGCCAAGGTGCTGCTGGTCGGCTTTGGCGCGGGCTACATGACGGCACTGGCGGCCAGCCTTTCGCGTCATGTGTGGGCGGTCGACCGGTATGCTCGCCTGATACGGGAAGGCGAGGCGCGGCTGCAGCGGCTCGGCGTGGGCAATGTGACGCTGCGCCAGTCAGACGGGCTGGACGGCTGGCCGGAGGCCGGGCTGTTCGACCGGATCGTGTTCGCCTGTTCGGTGCCGGAGATTCCGGACCTGTTGCTCAACCAGCTGGTTCAGGGCGGGCGTCTGGCCGTGCCTGTCGTGCGTGGAAATGACCGCGCGATCGTCTCGGTCACGCTCGGCGGCGGCATCCTGAGGACGCCCTTCTTCCAACAGGTTCCGCCGCTCACGGAAGGGCGCGCGGCAGTGCTCTGAACCCTGCTGGGGGCGTTTGCCAATCTGCCCCCCCCTCGCTATACGCGTGGCAACTTCCTACATACGGCTGGAATCAAGGAGAACGGGCATGCGGGACAAACTGGTTTTGGCGGGCACGGCCGCGGCGCTGATGGCAGCTCCGGCGCTTGCACAGGCGGCTCCGGCAGCCCCTCCCGGACCCAGCCTGATCACCCAGCTCCTGTTCTTCCTGCCGCTCATCCTGATCTTTTACTTCCTGCTGATCCGCCCGCAGCAGCAGCGCGCCAAGAAGCATGCCGAAATGATTGCTGCCATCAAGCGCGGCGACACGGTCGTCACGTCCGGCGGCCTGATCGGCAAGGTCAACAAGGTGAACGATGCCGAGCTGTCGGTGGACCTCGCTGAAAACGTGCGCGTGCGCATCATCAAGGCGATGGTCATCGAAGTGCGCAACAAGGCCGAACCGGTTCCCGCCAACGACTGACGGCCCCGGCCGGATGCTGAACCGGCCCATATCAGGATAGCGTCATGCTGCAGTTTCCGCCCTGGAAAGTCATTCTCGTACTTGGCGTCATCATCTGGGGAACGCTGATTGCGCTACCGAGTGCCGTGAACATGTCGGGCGCGCCGTCCTGGCTTCCCAAAAAACCGGTCAATCTCGGCCTCGACCTTCAGGGTGGCGTCTACCTCGAAATGGAAATCCGGCCCGAGGAGGTCGTGCAAGGCCGTCTGGACGTGTTCGCGCGCGATGTCCGCAGCGCCCTGCAGCGTACGGAATCTGCGCCGCTGATCCCGCATGAAATCGAAATCAGCGGCCGCCGCATGGTGGTTAAGCTGATGAAGCCGGAAGCGGACGGAAGTTTCCCGGTTGCGAGTGCCATCGAACGGATCGAGCGCGTCAATGGTCCGCTCGAAGGCGGTCTCGCCGGCGGGAAGACTTACACCGTCGCGCAATCGAGCCCGGATACGATCACGATCACCGTGCCGGCCAACTCCGAAAACCTGATGCTGGCCGATGCGCTGTCCAAGACCGAAACCATCGTCAACCGCCGCGTCGACCCGGACGGCGTAGCGGAAATTTCGCTGACGCCGTCAGGCACCAACCGCCTGATTCTTGAAGCTCCCGGGGAGCCCAATCCCCAGCGCCTGAAAGACCTGCTCAATCGCGACGGGCGGATGACCTTCAACCTTGTTGAGGATAGCCCATCTGCCATCGAAGCGGCTCAGCGCGGCGTTGTGAAGCCCGGCTACAGGCTCCTTTCTGGCCCGACTACTGGCCCGCTACTGGTGCGCTCCATTCCGGAAATCGTCGGCTCCGACATTGCCAATGCCAGCCAGGGCAATGACGACGCGAACCGGCCGCAGATCAACTTCCGCCTCAACGGCAATGGCGCGCGCAAGTTCTTCGAGACGACACGTGCCAACACCGGCAAGCGTTTCGCGATCATCCTTGACGACGTCATCATGTCGGCCCCGAACATCCAGGAGCCTATACCGGGCGGAAACGTACGCATCACAGGCGATTTCACGATCGAGGAGGCGCAGGATCTTGCAGCCATCATCTCGGCCGGCGAAATGCCCGCAAAGGTGCAGTTCCTGGATCAGCGCACGGTATCGTCGACGCTCGGCGAAGATTCGATCGCATCCGGCGTCATGGCGGCGCTCGTCGGCCTGGCGCTGGTCGCTTCATTGATGGTCCTCGCCTACGGCATTCAGGGCTTCTTTGCTGTTATCTCCCTGACCATCAACATCATCCTCGTGTTCACGTGTCTTGTCCTGTTCAACGCAACGCTGACGCTACCGGGTATCGCGGGTATCGTTCTGACGATGGGTATGTCGGTGGACGCCAACGTGCTCGTCTTCGAGCGTGTGCGTGAGGAGCAGAGGGCAGGGCGCTCGGCGTGGACTGCGGTGCAGGCCGGTTATGAGCGCGCCTTCGCAACCATCATGGATGCCAACATCACCCTGCTGTTTGCGGCCGTCGTGCTCTACCTCATGGGGTCCGGTCCGGTGAAGGGCTTCGCTGTCACGCTGGCGCTTGGCAACATCGTGTCCATCTTCACTTCGGTTGTCGTCACCTGCATGCTGACAGTGTTCTGGATGAAACTCACCAAACCCAAACGGTTTGCCATTTGACCCGGCCTGAGGAGACGCAACCATGCTGATCAGATACTGGCCGGCGGAACTCAATATTCCGTTCATGAAGTTCAACTTCATCGGCGTCAGCCTGTCCGTGCTGATGATCGTTGGATCGATCTTCCTGCTCGCAACGCGCGGTTTGAATGCCGGCGTGGACTTTGCGGGCGGCTCGGTCATTGAACTTGCGGAAACCGAAACCGTTACCGTTTCCGAAGTTCGCAGCAAGATCGACGGCGGATTGACCGTGAACTCTGCGACTGGCGCCGACGGCAAGCGCCTCGTCGTGATCCGTTTCGGCGAACTCGATGAAAGTCTGCTCGGCCCCGAATTCGCCGCGCTCAGCGAAGAGGACAAGGAAGCTCGCGCGTCGAGCATGTCGAACACCTACGTCGTCAACGAGCTCAAGCAGACCTTCAACCTGACGGACCAGCAGATCCTGCGCAACGACTCCGTAGGGCCGAAAGTGTCCGGAGAACTCCTCCGGGAAAGCCTCATCGCGCTAGGCGTGGCAACATTGTTCATGCTGCTCTACATCGCCTTCCGCTACAGCTGGTCATATGCGATCGGCGGTATTGCCGCGCTCTTGCACGATACGATTGGAACACTCGGACTCTTCTCGCTGCTCCAGATCGAGTTCGACCTGACGACGGTCGCCGCGCTACTCACCATCATCGGTTACTCGATGAACGACAGCGTTGTGGTGTTTGACCGGATGCGGGAAGTGCGCCGCAAGTACAAGCAGATGCCCGGCGCCGAGGTCATCAACCTTGCCACAAATCAGACCCTCTCTCGCACCTTCCTCACCGCCGGCGCGGTATTCGTCGCCGTGCTCGCACTACTATTCTTCGGCGGCCCGGTCCTTCAGGGCATGGCCGTGGCAATGTTGTGGGGCATTTTCATCGGCACTTATTCGTCGATCTTCTTCGCCTCGGCAATCGTTCTGGCCCTTGGCACCGAAGTGAACAAACCAAGTGACGAGATCGACACGCCGGGCTTCCAGGGCGCTTCCTGAAGCGGGCCATCGCCTCAAGGCACAAAAAAACTGCCGAAAGCCTCATCGGTCTTCCGGCAGTTTTTTATTCTGAACCAAGTATCAGACGTTGAAGCGGAACAGCATCACATCGCCGTCCTGGACGATGTACTCCTTGCCTTCCGAGCGCATCTTGCCGGCATCCTTGGCGCCGACCTCGCCGCCGCAGGCCACGTAGTCGTTGAAGGCAATCGTCTCGGCACGGATGAAGCCTTTCTCGAAATCGCCGTGGATGACGCCGGCGGCTTTCGGTGCAGACCAGCCCTTGCGGATCGTCCAGGCGCGGGCTTCTTTCGGCCCTGCGGTGAAGTAGGTCTGCAGGCCGAGCAGTTCATAGCCCGCACGGATGAGGCGCGTCAGGCCGGGTTCGGCGAGGCCGAGCGAGGCGAGGTATTCGTCACGGTCCGGACCATCGAGCAGCGCCAGTTCGCTTTCGATCTGTGCCGAGAACACGACTACGCCCGCGCCTTCCTGTTTCGCGCGCTCTTCCACGCGCTTCGAATAGGCGTTGCCGGTCGCGGCGCTGGCTTCGTCCACGTTGGCCACGAACAGGATGGGTTTGGATGTCAGCAGCTGCAGCATCTGCCAGGCGCGCTGTTCATCTGCCGGAACCTTCGCGCGGCGGGCCGGGCGGCCTTCGGTCAGTTCGGCAAGCGCGAGGTCGATCAGCGCCACCTGCGCCTTCGCATCCTTGTCGCCGGAGTTTGCCTTCTTGATCACGCCGGCCTTGCGTTTCTCGAGACTGTCGAGGTCCGCCAGCATCAGTTCGGTCTCGACGACTTCAAAGTCCGCCACCGGATCGACCTTGCCGCGCACATGCGTGATGTCGTCATTGTCGAAACAGCGTAGCACATAAATGATTGCATCTGTCTCGCGGATGTTCGCGAGGAACTTGTTGCCGAGCCCTTCGCCCTGGCTGGCGCCTTCGACGAGACCGGCGATATCGACAAAGTTCATCCGCGCCGGAACAATCTCCTTCGAGCCTGCGATCTTCGCCAGCTGGTCAAGGCGCGGCTCCGGCACGGCCACTTCGCCGACGTTCGGTTCGATCGTGCAGAACGGATAGTTGGCGGCCTGTGCTGCCGCGGTCTGGGTTAATGCGTTGAACAGGGTGGATTTGCCCACGTTCGGCAGACCCACGATTCCACACTTGAAGCCCATGACGCAATTTACTCCGGATAAGCTGAAGGCGCGCAATACCGCCTTTTCCCCGCCAAAAACAGGCACAAAAATCGCTTCGCAGCTATATTGGCTGGCTTGGCCAGCCCTGCGGGCTATTCTGCCGTGGTTAACCGTATCAGAAGGGTACACGCCCCATGAGTTATGACGTCTTCCTTGTGTCCGCGCTCGAGGACCGGGACACCGCCAAGCTGGTGGCGCGGCGGCTTCGCGCCCTCAAGTTCAAGGTCTGGCTCGACCAGAAACAGGAAGACGAGACCTTCGACGCGAAGGACGCGCGAGACGCAATGAACTCGCAGTCCATGCTCGTTCTCTGGTCGTCCAATGCCGTCAAAAGCGACTGGGTGCGCGCTGCGGCAGCCGTCGGCCAGTCCCGCGCCGGAACGCTGATCGAGGCCGCACTCGACAAGACCATTCCTTACGAACCCTTCCGCACGCACAAGCGTTACGCGCTCGACGGCATGACCTCGCGCAAGACACCGCCCGCCTTCGCTGACCTGATCGACGAACTCGGGCGCCGCCAGGGCCGCAGTGACCTGCGCGAATGGAACAGCTTCGGCGCACAGGACGAGGACAAACGCCTCGACTGGCTCGCGGCTCACCCGAATGACCCGCTTGCCCTCGACGCCAAGAAAAAGCGCGAGAAGGATCTCGGGATCAAGCCGGCGCCGGCCCGTGAGGCCATCGGGGCTGCGGCGCTTGCCGCAGCCTCGCTGCGCGGCGTTCCCTCGGCTGTGCCGCCCGCCGCAAATGTGCTCAGCCCGACGCGGACCAATGGCGCGACACCGCTCGCTTCAAACGGTGCCATCGCCTCGCAGGCGCTGGCAGAAGAAGCGCTGGGCTTCGGCACCATGCTGGCCGTCGGCCTGGCAATTGCCGGGATGCTGATTCTTGCCTGGGTGTTCCGCTCGCAACCTGCAACCACGGTTCCGGGGGCGCTGCCCGCGATTGCGAATTCCGCGATCCCGGCTGCTTGCCCGGCGGGCACAGTGCCGCGCTCGATGCTGCGTGTTCTGGAGCCTGGTCCGATTACGGACGATACACAGCCCAAGATCATCGACGATACGGCAGACCAGCCGGGCTGACCCTCCGCGCACGGACAAAGGAAAAAGCCGCCGGGCAAACCGGCGGCTTTTTTGGTTCTGGAACTGAGGGAGACTACTTAAGCACTTTCTCGATCTCGCGGGCCGCCGCCTCAAACTGGTCAACGCCCGTCTGCGCAGCCATCACGCGGCGAGCCGCTTCAGTCGCAGCGTCCGCTGCGGCGCGGCGCACTTCGCTGGCCGCTTCAGCTTCGGCGCGGGCAATGCGGGCCGTGGCCTGTGCCTCGCGGCGGGCGATCTTGTCGGCGAGGTCTTTCTTAGCTTCCTCGAGGAAGGCCTTCGCGTCGCGCTTGGCCTGCTCGATGATGGCTTCGGCTTCCTTGTCGGCGTCCTGCTGGCGGCGCTCGGCTAGGGCGAGGGCTTCCGCGGCCTGCTCGCGCAGGTTTGCCGCTTCCTCAAGTTCCTTCCTGATCGCTTCCGCGCGGCTATCCAGCCCGCCCAGAACGGACTTGAAAGCGCCCACGCGCCAGATGATGGCGAAGAAGATCAGGATGCCGAGGAAGACAAGGTGGGTCACCGTGTCCGTGAACGGCGTCAGCAGCGTGTCCTGACCATACTCAGATGCGGCCAGAGCAGCGGGAGCCACAGCCACAGCAGAGAGGGAAGCGAGCGCGGTGCGGATCATGCGCGTTTCTCCAGGGCTGCAGCAACGGCCTTCTTCACGTCAGCCTTCGAAGCCTTCACGCCGAGACGGGCGGTCATCGCTTCAGCGGCGTCAACCGCAATCTGCTCGACATTCGACATCGCGTCAGCACGCAGTTTCGAAATGCGGGTTTCAGCCGTTTCGAGCTTGCGGGCGAGGTCAGCGTCGACCCGAGCCGTTTCTGAAGCGAGTTCCGCTTCGGTCTTCTCGCGGGCCTTGTCCGCCGTTTCCCGGGCTTTCGCGCGGGCCTGGGCCAGACGCAGTTCAAGCGCTTTCTGCGCTTCGACGGACTGGTTGTTCAGGCGCGCGGCTTCGTCGAGGTCGGACGCGATCCGGTTCGAACGCTTCTCAAGCGTATCGCTGAGCTTCGGCAGGATGAAGCGCGACAGGGCGAAGTAGAGCCCGGTGAAGAAGATCGCGAGCCAGAACAGCTGCGACGCAAACCACGTCGGGTCGAACGCGGGGAAGGGCGCTTTCGCGGCTTCACCGTGCTCGCCGCCATGGGCAGCGGTCTCTGCAAGAAATGCCAGCAGGCTCATCGCGCGCCGAGCTCCTTAGATCTGTTGCTGCGATTAAGCGGCGAACAGGATCAGCATCGAGATAACGAACGCGAAGAGGCCGAGGGCTTCTGCGAGCGCCATACCGAGGAAGAGGTTGCCCGACTGCTGGGGGGCGGCCGAGGGGTTGCGCATCGCGGCGTCGAGGAACGAGCCGAAGATGTTGCCCACGCCGATTGCGGCGCCGATCATGCCGAGCGTGGCGAGGCCAGCGCCGACGTACCGCAGACCTTCGGTGATATTGCCTTCCATGGGGTGTCTCCTGATTGGAATCTGGTGTTTCGGGTTGTTTGGCGCCCCTCAAGCGTGTTCCGCTGGAACCGTCAAGGGGCAGGGCTTGGTGCGTTTGGACGCACCGGTGGATGGGTTCCCGTCAATGGTGCGGGTGGATGGCGTCCTTGAGGTAAACGCAGGTCAGAAGGGCGAACACGTAGGCCTGCAGGAAGGCGACGAGGAACTCCAGCGCCGTGATCGGGATCAGCAGCAGGTAGGGCACCCAGGCGACCGCCGTGAGGCCTGCGCCGGCCAGCATGACCACGAAGATCGCCAGCAGCTTCAGCATGATGTGACCGGCCAGCATGTTTGCAAACAGTCGCATGCCTAGGGTAATCGGACGGGCCAGGAATGAGATGATTTCGATCGGCACCAGGAAGAACATGACCGGCAGCGGCACGCCATGCGGGGCAAAGAGGCCGAAGAAACCAAGTCCGTTTTTGTAGATGCCGTAGCCCACCACAATGAGGATCACGACCACGGCCAGCGCGCCGGTCACGGCGATGTGGCTGGTCGTGGTGAAGGCATAGGGGAACATGCCGACGAGGTTGGCGCTGAGAATGAAGAAGAACAGCGTGAAGACGAAAGGGAAGAACTTCAGGCCTTCTTCGCCGGCGGTGGAGCGCACCATGTCGGCGATGAAGCCGTAGGACAGCTCACCGAGGGATTGGATACGGTTCGGGATCAGGCCGCCGCGCGACGCCGCAAGGCCGAGAAACGCGAGCACGAGGCCGGTAGAGACCAGCATCCAGAAGCTCGAGTTCGTGAAAGACAGGTTGTAGCCCGCCGCAGACCAGTCGATCAGCGGGAAGATCTTAAACTGGTGAATCGGGTCCGTCGCGATGGTCGGGAGGAAACCGTGGATGGGGAGGTTCATCAGGTGATCTCGTCTGGCGGTTTTGGCGTTTCGGCCGATTTCTGTGCTTCTTCGGACAGCTGTTTGGCCGCCCTCATGAGGTTGCGTATGCCCGCCGCCATGCCGAAACCCATCATCACGAGGAGGCCCCAGGGCGAGGTCTTCGCGAAATGGTCAATCAGCAGGCCCAGTCCGACACCCACGACAACCGTGCCAACCAGTTCCGAGCTGTAGCGCAAGGCCATGCCCGTCGGCGTGTTGACACTGTTCTTACGTTGGCGTTCGGCCCGGTTCGTCCGCTCATCCCGTACGGCTTTTGCCTTCGCGATGCGTTCGGATAGATCCGAGGGATCAGGTCCGGACATCAGAAGGCTCCTGCCAACGATAGAGGGACGACGTGCACCACCCCTTGAAATTTCGCGCAAACTATGAGGGGCACCCCGCCAAGTCAACGGGATTTCCCGTAAGTGATCGCCTTGTTTTTATTGAAATAACTTGAACTGCGACTGCGCTACTCCGCCGCAACGAGGCGCTCGGCGGCGGCGAGGTCCACGGAAACCAGTTTCGAGACGCCTTTTTCCCGCATCGTCACGCCGAAAAGCCGGTCCATACGGCTCATCGTGACCGGATTGTGGGTGATCACGACGAATCGGGTGTCGGTGCGCTGGCGCATTTCGTTCAGCATGTTGCAGAACCGGTCGACGTTGGCATCGTCCAGCGGCGCATCCACCTCGTCCAGCACGCAGATCGGCGCCGGCCGCGACAGGAACACGGCGAAGATCAGGGCGGAGGCCGTCAGCGCCTGTTCGCCGCCGGACATCAGGTTCAGCGTGCCGAGCTTCTTGCCGGGCGGCTGGGCAAAAATCTCGAGCCCGGCATTCAGCGGATCTTCCGCATCGACGAGGCGCAACTCGGCCTGCCCGCCGCCGAAAAGGGCGATGAACAGTGCCTTGAAGTGGGTGTTCACCGCATCAAACGCCTCGACCAGTCGCTGCCGGCCCTCGACGTTTAAGGCCTCGACGCCCTCGCGCAGCTTGGCGATGGCAGCGATCAGGTCGTCGCGCTCGGCAATCTGGGTACCGAGGCGTGATTCGAGTTCCTCGGCCTCCTCCTCGGCATTCATGTTCACGCCGCCCAGCTGGTCGCGCTCGCGGCGCAGCCCATCGAGGCGCGATTCGGCTTCGCGGGGTGTGAAGGCCCCAAGCGTTTCCTCGTCCAGCCCGGCCTCGGCAATGGCGAGTAGCCCCTCGGGCGTCCGCTGGAATGCGTTGCGCGCGTGCTCGATGATTTCACCCAGCTTCGCTTCTGCGTTCTCGAGCTTCACGCGCCAGGCGGCCAGCTGTTCGCGCGCTTCGGCAGCCGCCGTTGCAGCGCGGCGGGCCGCGGCATCTGCTTCGCGGATCGCAGCTTCCTTGCGGGCGAGCGCATCGGCCGCAGCCTGACGCTCGGCTTCAAGCTTCTCGGTTTCGGCGGCGAGGCCGTCGATTTCCGCCCGCAGCGCTTCCGGCCGCTCGCGCGAGGTCTGCACCGACGCGGCCACATCGGCGCGCCGTTCGCTGACCTGCGCCAGCCGCTCCTCTGCGGAGGCGAGGCGGGTGGTCCAGGCTTCAACGTCCCGGGCGAGGGCGGCGCGGCGGGCGGCCGCTTGTTCGCGACCACGTACCAGGTCCGCCAGCTGGCCGCGAGCTTCCGTTTCGCCAGCGCGCGCGGCGTTAAGGACTTCGCGCGCCGCCGCGAATGCTGCTTCCAGCGCTGCGTCTTCTTCCGTCCCGCCACCCGGCTGCGCGAGCGCGAGCATCTCAGCAATCGCCGACAGGTCCGATTCGGCGCGGGCCAGCGCTTCGGAGCCTGCCTCGCGCTTCATCATCGTGCGCTCGTTCGCCTGCGTCGCTTCAATCGCCGCCGCGCGCGCATCGGTCAGCGTGCGCTGGGCCGGGGCTATGAACTGGCGCAAGTGGCGCAGGTTCTCTTCCGCCGCCAGGCGCGACTTGCGCGCGGCTTCGAGGCTGTTGGCGAGTTCATCTCGTTCGGCCTGCCGCGAGACAAGCTCTGCCTGCGCCGCTTCAATCCGTGCCTTCTGTTCGAGGCGGGCCGCCGCGCTTACCGGCGCCTCCGGCGTGCGGATGAAACCATCCCAGCGCCACAGATGCCCCTCGCGCGAAACCAGCCGCTGGCCGGGCTTCAGGCTGGTGAACAGGCGCGCGCCCTCGGCGGGCGATACAAGTCCGCACTGGGCAAGCCGCGCGGCGAGTTCGCCCGGCGCGTCGACGAACTGCGTCAGCAGTTGAGCGCCTTCGGGCAACGCCTGCGCGGTCAACGCTGCACCGCTCCAGAAAAGTGCGGTGCTGCGATCTGTCGAAGCTTCTATATCGTCACCCAACGCTGCCGCGACGGCTTTCTCATAGCCGTCACGCGTCTTCAGACGCTCCAGCACGGGCGGCGCTGCTGCCGGGTCTGACCGGCGCATCAGCCGCGCGAGGCCTGCAATTTCTGCTTCCAGCGAGCGTACAGCATGGTTTGCAGCATCGAACGGCGGCTGCGCCTCGCCCTCAGCCACGCGGGCGCGGGCAAGCTCGGCTTCCGCCAGTTCCACGGCGCGCTCGGCATCACCCAGCGCGATCTCGGCTTCGGCTTCTGCATTCTTGGCCTGACGCAGACGCAGCAGGTTGATGCCGGCGTCTTCGAGACCTGTCATCTCGTTGCGCAGGCGGGCAATCTCGGCTGTCAGCTGGTCCTTGCGGCGCGCCTGGGCGGAAGCCGTCTCTTCCGCCGCACGGCGCCGCGCGCGATGTTCCGACAGGCGCTGCTGCGCGTCATCGGCGGCGCGTTCAGCGTCGGCCAAGCGAGCGCGCGCCGCGTCCAGCGCCGCGCGAGCCTCGTCATCAAGCCGCGCCGCCAGCGCAGCGTCTTCCTGCGGCAAATCGGCCAGTTCTTCCTGCGCCTGGGCCAGCGCAGCGGCTGCCTCTTCCCGCGTGGTGGTTTCGCGGTTGAAGTCGATCGACAGGCGCAGCGATTCCGCTTCGAGCCGGGCAAGCGAGTCCGCCGCGATCCTGCGCTCGGTTTCCAGCTTGGCCAGCGTGATACGCGCCGTGCCAAGCCGTGTTGCGGCGCTGACTTCGGCGTCGCGCAAAGGCGCCAGCCCTTCGCCGGCTTCAATCCGCGCCGTCTCGCGCATGACGTCTTCGCGGGACAGGTCCTCGACCTGCCGTTTCAGCGTTTCCAGATTGGTTCGCGCGGTTTCTGCGGCGACACGCGCCTCGACCCAGCGCAGGTGCGCCACCAGCGCGTCGAGTGCCTGTATTTCCTCGGTCAGCTTGCGATAGCGCCGCGCTTTCGACGCCTGCCGTTTCAGGCTGGCGAGCTGGCGTTCAACTTCAGCAGAGACTTCAGACAGGCGCTGCAGGTTCGCTTCGGCCCCGTCGAGTTTCAGTTCGGCTTCATGGCGCCGGCTGTTGAGGCCGGCGATACCCGCGGCCTCTTCAAGGATGCGGCGGCGGTTCTGGGGTTTCGAGCCGATCAGTTCGGAAATCTGACCTTGCCGCACAAGGGCAGGCGAGTTCGCGCCGGTGGAGGCATCAGCGAACAGCAGCTGGATGTCCTTGCCGCGCACCGTGCGCCCGTTGATCCGGTAACTGGAGCCGGCGCCCCGGCGCAGCTTTCGTTCGATCTCGAGCTGGTCCGATCCATTGAATTCCGGCGGCGCCGTGCGCCTGGAATTGTCGAGAACGAGCGTCACTTCCGCCGTCTCGCGGGCCGGGCGGCCCTCGGCGCCGTTGAAGATCAGGTCGTCCATCTCGCCGCCGCGCATCGCCTTGGCGGAGTTTGCGCCCATCGCCCAGCGAAGGGCTTCCAGCAGGTTGGACTTGCCGCACCCGTTAGGGCCGACAATGCCTGTCAGCCCCGGCTCCACCGGCACAGTCTGCGGATCTACGAACGACTTGAAGCCGGCAATGCGGAGTTCAGTGATCTGCATGCCGGGGCCTCATCGTTACTGCACGCCCTTCTCGGCGAGCAGGGCGTCGATTTGCTTCGAGAACCCCTCGGCGGACCGGAAATCGCCTTCGAAATTGCGGACCTTTCCGTCCAGCACAAATGTCGGCGTGCCCGACACGTTGTACTGCTCGGCGCTCTGATAGACGGCAGCCATGTCTTCACGCAGCTTGCTGTCTGTCATGCAGGCTTCGAACTGCTCGGGGGTTTCAATGCCGTGGCGCTGTCCCACCGTCTGCAGCATCGTCCGCAGCGCGCCGACCTGTGCGGCCTGCACGATACCTTCCTGGTTCTCGAAAAGGTCGTCGATGACATCGAAATACTTGTCGGGACCGGCACAGCGGGCAACGATATAGGCTGCAATGTCTGCCTGGCCGTGGATCGGGTATTCCCGGTAGACGAACTTCACCTTGCCGGTCGAAATGTACTTCTCTTCCAGCACCGGCATCACGCTGTCATGGAAATACTTACAGGCAGGGCAGGTGGGCGACGCGTACTCGATCAGGGTCACGGGCGCATTGGGGTCGCCTTTGACATGGCCAAGTTCGCCGGATTCCGTAGTAGCTGCACCCGCTGTCGGCTTGGCCGTGGTTGCACCGTCGCTTGCGCCGCCACAGGCAACGACTGCCAGTACGGGAAGGGCCAGAAGGGCCAAACGCCGGGAAAGAGATGCCATGGTCATGAGCCTCGCGTTAAGGAATGAGTCGCACCGGTTGCCAAATGGTTAAGGAATCTGGGCCGGCTGTTTACGGGTCTGCCGTTAGCACAGCCTTGCCCAAGGCAACAATTGCCGCTCGCAGGCGCGGGTTCTCAATTTCCCGTGCGCCAGCCTCGATCAGGGTCGCCTCGTCCGCCGTCAGGGGACGCGACCTAGGCTTGTAGACGACTGTCTCGGCACCGCGCTGGATCGGGCCCTGAACGATTCGGATAGCCGTGATGTCACCGCCTGCGGCGACCGATACGCGCTGGCGTATCGTTTCTGACTGGTGCTGCACGAGGGGCGCCGCCTGCGGCAACACGCGAAGCGTAAGGATGCGTTCGTCCTTGGAGGCGGAAATCTTTTCCGGATGCGAGAACTTGTAGAGCTGCTCTCCGGCAATTTCTTTCCACCGCGCCTGGAGCAGTTTCAGCGGCGGCAGTTTGCCGGTGCCGGCCTTGCGGCCCACCCTGTCGGCAGAGATGGCCACGGCTTTCATCGGTGCGCGTAGGGCCCGGGCCCGCGTATAGCGCAGCTTCACGAGGGCGCGCGCTTCTTCCAGCGGATCAAGGGTTGATCTTGTGACCATGATCGCAAATCTGCACGGCTTCTGAGGCGAGGAAAAGGCATGGCCGGGAAAAGTGATGTGCCGCTCGCCGAAATCGTGGCCCCGCTGCTCGCGTGGTTTGACCGCTCCGCGCGCACCTTGCCATGGCGCACGGAGCCGGGCGTTCGGCGCGATCCCTACCGCGTCTGGCTGTCGGAAATCATGCTGCAGCAGACCACCGTGCCCCACGCCGCGCCTTACTTCGCCGCGTTCACGGCGCGCTGGCCGACGGTTGAGGCGCTCGCGGCGGCGCGCGATGAGGACGTGATGCAGGCCTGGGCGGGGCTCGGCTATTACGCGCGGGCGCGCAACCTGCTGAAGTGCGCGCGTGAGGTTGCGGCGCGCGGCGGCTTTCCGGACACCGAGTCAGACCTGCGCACCTTACCGGGCATTGGTCCCTACACCGCCGGCGCCATTGCGGCCCTGGCCTTCGGCGAGCGTACCCCCGCAGTCGACGGCAATGCCGAACGGGTATTCGCCCGCCTGCTGGCAATGAAGGAAGAGTGGGCGGCCGCCAAGAAACGCATTGGCGCGCTCGCCCGGGATATCGTCCCCGCCGACCGGCCCGGCGCATTTGCCGAGGCCCTGATGGACCTTGGTGCAACCGTCTGCACACCGAAGAAACCCAACTGCGCAATCTGCCCGCTCGCCGGGCGTTGCGCCGCGCGCGCCGAGGGCGATCCCGAACGCTACCCGCTGAAGCCGGAAAAAGCCGCGCGCCCCGTCCGCCACGGCACGGCATTCGTCCTGCGCAACAAGGACAAGGTCTGGCTCGTGCGGCGGCCGCCCTCAGGTCTGCTTGGCGGCATGCTGGCGCTTCCAGGCTCGGACTGGACAGAGACGAAGCAGGCTGCTGATGCTCCGCTGGAGGCGGGATGGGAAAGGCTCGGCGAAGTGCGCCACGTCTTTACGCACTTCAGCCTGCAACTTGACGTGCTGGCGGCAGAGACGCGCGCCACAGAATTGCCTGAAGGGTTCTGGGCCCCGAGTGATGACCTGACCGGCCTGCCGACCGTCTTTGCAAAGGCCGCTGCCCTCGCCGGGCTCAGCGCGCGGCGAAAACGTTGATCTGAACGAATGCCGCCATGTTGATGGCAACGCTCATCCAGAACAGTGTACGGAAGGTCTTCTTCTGCGTCTTGTGGCGGAACACTTCCTGTCCGAGGATGCCGCCCGGCCAGCCGCCGACCAGACCGATCAGCAGCAATATGGTCTCCGATACGCGCCACTGTTTCTGGCTGGCCGCCATCTTGTCGAGGCCGTAACCGGCAAAGCACGCGACACTCGCGACGCCATAGATCACGAACCAGTTCGCCGAAACTGGCTGTACGCTCGCAATCGCCAGCACGATGAACAGGAAAGCCGGGATGACCAGCATGCGCGGTCCGCGATGCACCAGCTGGGACAGGAAAGAAGGTTTCGGCGGCGGGGGCGCCGGCGCAGCAATCGTTGTCACGCGCTTGGCTTTCGGACGGCCATCCTTGCCGAGGTCGAGATCGAATTCGTAATCGTGACCGACCTCGATATGCCGGCCTTCTTTCGCAAAAGCGCTGGCATGCACGAACACATCCTGGCCGCCGCCCTCCGGGGCGATGAAGCCGAAGCCGCGTTCATCGTTCCAGCTGACAAGACGCCCTCTGGACCGGGACGCCGGGGGAGGCGCCTCTCCGGTCAAGCCGTGTCTTCCTTCGCCACCGACGCAGCGAGCGATGCGGAGAGGAATCGGTCGATATCCCCATCAAGGACGCCGTCCGTATCCGACGTTTCCACATCGGTGCGCAGGTCCTTCACCATCTGGTAGGGCTGCAGCACATAGGAACGGATCTGGTGCCCGAACCCGATCGCGCTCTTGTCCGCATACTGAGCATCCGCGACCGATTTGCGCTTCTGCAGCTCGATCTCGTAAAGCTTGGAGCGCAGCATCTTCCATGCTTCATCGCGGTTCTGGTGCTGCGAGCGGCCCATCTGGCACGACACGACTGTATTCGTCGGAATGTGCGTCAGGCGTACTGCCGAGTCCGTCCGGTTGACGTGCTGACCGCCGGCCCCGGAGGCGCGGTAGGTATCCGTGCGCACATCGGACGGATTGATCTCGATCTCGATCTTGTCGTCGATCACCGGCGTCACGCTGACCGACGAGAACGACGTATGCCTCCGCGCCGAGGAATCATACGGCGAAATCCGGACAAGACGGTGCACGCCCGTTTCCGACTTCAGCCAGCCATAGGCATTCTCGCCCTTGATCTGGATCGTGGCCGACTTGATGCCCGCTTCCTCGCCCTCGCGTTCGTCGAGTTCCTCAACCGTGTAGCCATGCTTCTCTGCCCAACGCACATACATGCGCCGAAGGATCGAAGCCCAGTCCTGGCTTTCGGTGCCGCCTTCGCCCGCGTTGACCTGCAGGTAGCAGTCATTGCCGTCCGCTTCCCCAGAAAGCAGCGCTGCGAGTTCGGCCTTCTGCGCGCGTTCTGCCGCGCGCGCGAGCGAGGACTGGATATCGGCCAGCATGCCCGCGTCGCCGTCGGCGAGCTCCATCAGTTCCGGCGCGTCGGCGACTTCCTTTTCAAGCGATTCTACGGTCGCGATCCCGTCCGCCAGTTTCTGGCGTTCGCGCATCAGCTTCTGTGCTTCGGCGGGATCGTTCCAGAAGTCAGGCCGTTCGGAAAGCGCGGTCAGTTCGTCGAGGCGTTTTGTGGCTGTATCCCAGTCAAAGACGCCTCCGTAGCAAGGCGGCCGACTGGCGGATCTGGTCAATCAGGGAGCGAATTTCGGCAGACATGCGGGCTTATCCTTCAACTCAAGGGAAACGGATCTGCGACGGGCTATAACGTGCTGCGCAGCACGGTCCAAGCACTGACTGCCTTTGCAGGTGCGTCAGAAAATACCGTCGAGATTCTCGTCGGCCGTATCTTCCGGGTTCGTCCCGTCGGGATTGGTGCCCGGCGTCTGCGAACCGTCGCCGCAAGAGCCAGAGATCGACAGGCAGTCTTCCTGCCCGACGAACACGTTCAGGCCGGGCTCCGTGCCGGGGCGGAACGCCTCGTCGATCACGCCAGGGCCGCCGCCGGGTGCGGGTGCGCCGGTCGCGGCGTTGACCTTCACGAGGCGCACGCCGGGCGGGATGCGGAAGGGCGTGGCCGGTTCTTTTTCCAGCGCCTTTTCCATGAACTCCGTGAACACCGGCGCAGCCAGTGAGCCACCCGCTTCGCCTTCGCCCAGCGGGCGGTTGTCATCGAAGCCGATACGCACACCGACCACGAGGTCCGGCGAGAAGCCGACGAAGATCGCGTCGCGGTAGTCATCCGTCGTGCCTGTCTTGCCGGCGAGCGGCTTGCCGACGCGCAGCGCCCGGCGGCCGGTGCCGCGCTCGACAACACCTTCCATCATGTGGGTGATCTGGTAGGCGACGATGGGGTCCAGCACCTGCTCGCGGTTGTCCGGCAGGGCAGGCGGCTCCTCGCCGTTCCAGTCGTCCGCCTTGCAGCCGTCACAGGCGCGCTGGTCGTTTCGGTACAGCGTGCGGCCATAGCGGTCCTGCACACGGTCCAGCAGCGTCGGAGTGACCTTTTTGCCGCCGTTCACGAACGCAGCATACCCGCGCACGAGGTTGATCAGTTCCGTATCCCCAGCGCCCAGAGACATCGCCGCGTAAGGCGGCAGCTTTTCATAGACACCGACGCGTTCGGCGAGATCGGAAACGGCTTCCATGCCGATGTCCTGTGCCACGCGCGCCGTCACCTGGTTCAGGGATTTCTCCAGCGCCACGCGGAGTGTCACCATCCCGTAGGACTGGCCGGCCGTGTAGTTTTTCGGTGCCCAGTATTTTTTCGTGGAAACGTCATAGGACACGAACGGCGCATCCAGCATCCGGCTGGCCGGCGTGTAGCCCTTCTCGAGCGCGGCGGCATAGACGAATGCCTTGAAGCTCGATCCCGGCTGGCGCTTGGCCTGTGTCGCCCGGTTGAAGCTCGATTTGAAGTAAGAGTAGCCGCCCTGCATTGCCAGCACGCGGCCGGAGTGAGGATCGAGCGCGATCAGCGAGCCGTCGACTTCCGGAACCTGGCGCAGCGTGGCGTTGCCAACCGGCATCATCAGCGGCTCGGCTGGCGGGCCTGCAATGGGCTTGCCATCCGGATCGAGTTTCACGTCTTCGTCGACGACGGGCGAGTCTGCCTCTGTAGGTTTCTGCGCTTCCCTCTTGAACTCGGCGAGAATGACATGGCCAACCTGAAGGCCGGGTTTGCCTTTCTCCGGCTTGTACGTCTGCGCCCATTTGATTTCGTCGGCTGGCAGCTTGATCGTCGCGCCATCGGTCAGCAGCAGTTCGGCGGAACTGGAGCCGATCTTGGTCACCAGAGCGGCTTCCCAGGTGCCGTAGCCGCCCGGCAGTTTCACTTCCTTGAGCGCAGCCGCCGAATTCTCGTCCACCGGCAGCGTCGTGATAGGTCCGCGCCAGCCATGGCGGCGGTCATACGCGATCAGGCCGTTCTGCAGCGCGGCCTGTGCGGCCAGTTGAAGGCGGGTGTCGATGGTCGAGCGGATCGACAGGCCGCCCTGTTCCAGCGTGTCCTCGCCGTAGGTCTTGATCAGGTCGCGGCGCAGCTCCTGCACGAAATAGGTCGTCGCCGCATATTCCGGGCCGCGCAGGCGCTTCTTGGTCGTCAGCGGCTGGGCCTTGGCTTCCTCGGCCTCTTCCTTGGTTATGTAGCCATCTTCGACCATGCGGCCGAGCACGTAGTTGCGGCGCACGAGCAGGCGGTCGGGGTTGGTATAGGGGTTGACGGCCGAGGGCAGCTGCGCGAGCGACGCCAGGATCGCCGCCTCGGACAGGTCGAGTTCGGACAGGGACTTGTTGAAGTAGTTGAGCGCCGCCGACGCCACGCCATAGGACTGCCCGCCGAGATAGATCTCGTTAAGGTACAGCTCCATGATCTGTGCCTTGGTGAATTCCTTCTCCATCCGCTGCGCAACGATGGCTTCCTTCGCCTTGCGCTCGATGTTCTGGTCGCGCGTCAGCAGCATGTTCTTCGCCACCTGCTGCGTGATGGTCGAGCCGCCCTGCATGCCGCCGTCGCCGGTGATCTTGTTCTTGGCGGTGGTCACGGCGCCGCGCGTGATGCCGGCATAGTCGAGGCCGTCATGCGTGAAGAAGTTCTTGTCCTCGGCCGAAACGAAGGCCTGCACCACGTATTCCGGGATCGACTCGTAGGGCACGAAGACCCGGTGCTGGTCGGCAAACTCTGCGATCAGGGTGCCGTCGCCCGCGTGAACGCGCGATGTGATCGGCGGCTCATACTGCTTCAGCTTGGCAATCGAAGGCACGTCGCGGCCCAGCGCGGCGAAATAACCCCAGACCGCGATCAGCGCGATCACGCCCAGCGCAAACAGCGCAATGGCGATCCGGCGGGCCCATTTCAGCTGGCCGGAATACTTGTTCAGGGTCGCGCGGAAGGTCGGAGGAGGAGCATCAGTCATCAACTATACCTGTGCGGTGATTCGACTGCCATTAGCCATGATCGCCCGTAACGGCGGTGTGTTCCGAGCGGTCGCATGCGTTTCCGGCGATACTATGGCGCGGCTGCGTCAGGCAAAAGGGGCCAGTGTCAGATGCCCGGCAGTTGCCAGCGGCCCGGGGCCGACTCCGGCCTGTGCAACCTCGTTGCCCGCGTCATGGACTGGGATTCCCTTACGCTTCAGGCCTCCCGGAGATTTCCCCCGCCTACTTGCGCCACACCCCGCAGGGCCGGGGTACACTCCTGCTTCGTCCGGCACCCCAACTTGGAACCCCTAATACTCAGACGCGATACGAGGCGATAACAGATCGATACCAGACGATAAAAAATGAGAATCTTTCGACATCCGGAATGCAAGGCCTGAGGCTGCCTGAGGCGAAATCTGAGCCATCGAAAGCGACTTGCGCCTACGGCAAACGGCCCACGCGGGAAATAAAACCCATGCCCATCAAGGCGTTATAAAGCCCGCGCCCAAAGGTTACGCAACGCCTCCGGCCGCTGATCCTCGAAAACTCCGGAACTCAGGATCCTGAACTGCTCTGTCATCGCCTGAAGCTGCGATGTCAGATGTCCTGACGCTCGACCTCTAGGTCTTCCAGCGAAACCTCCGGCAGGGGACGCTTGGCCGGCGGCGGGGTCGTGATGCCGTCTTTCAGCTTCGCGGCAATCCGGTCCCGGTCCTTGTTCGGGGGATAATTCTCGAGGGCGAGCTGCCAGGCCGCGCGCGCATCTTCCTTGCGGTCGAGGTGCCAGTAGATGTCGCCCAGATGGTCCTCGATCTCCCAGTGGCGCTGCGGGGAAAGCTCCTTGCGAGCGCCTTCGATCAAGGTCTGCGCGCGCTCGAGGTCGCCGAGCTGGAACAGCGACCAGCCGAACGAGTCCGCAATGTAGGGATCGGAATCCGCCAGCAGCAAGGCGCGGGCGAGCACCTTGTAACCCTCTTCAAACTTGTCAGTCCGGGTGATCAGGAAATAACCGAGGGAATTGAGCGTGTAGGGATCATTCGGCCGGGCGAGGCGCTCGGAGCGCAGGATGACCAGTGCGTCATTGATCTGGCCCGCCTGTCCAAGGGCATCGGCCAGCGCCATCCGGCGCTGATGCGTATCATCCAACTTGCGCGCATCGCGTGCATGTTCGGCGGCCTTCTCGAAATCGCCGAAGTGCAGGTAGATAGAACTTGCAGCACCGTGTGCCGCAGCCTTTTCAGCCGGGTTCTCGGCGAGGCTCATCAACTCCGGCACGAGGTCATAGGCCGCCTGCTTGTCGTCCAACATGGCGCGCAGCTGCAGCGCACCGTAGAGCGTCGACAGACGGTCCTCCTCGTCAGACAGTTCCAGCGCTGTCTCGATCGACTTGCGCGCGCCCGCCTCGTCGCCGTTCATCAGCAAGGCTTGGGCTGCAGACATCTGCAGCTGCGGCGAAGTCTCCGGCGCAGTCTGCGCAACATGCGCCGCACCCGGATAAAGTGCCTCTTCATAAAGTGCATCAATGATGCCGCTGCGAAGGTTTTCGTTCGCCGGGTCAATTAGCAGGATCGACAGGTCAAACGCCGCGCGCTTGTCATCGAAGCCTTCGATGTTTCCGCCCATCATCACGGTTTGGATATAGCGCTGCTGTTGCATCGAGTAGGACACGTCAGACAGCGCTAGTGCAAAGCCGGTGCGAACGGTCAGTGGCTTGTTCTTTAGGTTCTTTCCGGTTTCGAGGCTGTCGATGGCCGCCGCATAGCTCGTCGACTGCTCAGGTTCCGCATCCGCGAGCTGCTGGTAGACGACCTTGGATTCCTCGATCCGTCCCATGCGTTGCAGAAGCAAGGCATGGCGCACGACCACCGTGCTGACGTGCGCGAAAATGATGCCCTGCGGGTCAAATTCGTGTTCAGGCGCCTGGATGGTCCGCGGTGTGAGCGCATCATAAACCGCCAGCGCTTCCTCGTTGCGCCCGGCGGCTTCCAGCATGGCGGCAAGCGACAAATCCGCCGTGATACCCGGCATACCGCCAGCGACTTCCCGGTGCCGGTTGATCGCGCCTTCGAGGTTACCTTCCAGCGCCATCAGCCAGGCATCGATCCAGAGATAGAATCCCGGCTGATCGAAATCAGCCGCAGCATCGCCGGTGATGCCGAGATAGTTCCGGGCACCGGCCATGTCTCCGGCGGCCGCGCGGTCGAGGGCGAGGTAGGCATTGAGGAACCGGTCCTCTTCGCGCTCAGCTTCCGGCATCGCTGCCAGTAGCGTCAGGTAGCCTGCCGTATCGCCAGCCTGCAGCGCATCCAGCGGCGCGGCATACACCGCGCGCTTTCCCGACGCATCCACAACCGCCGTTGAAAGGGCGGCTGGGGATAGCGATTTCCCGGATGCCTCCGCGACCAGGTTGTCCCGGCCGGCGCTGCCTTCAGGCAGACTGGTGCAGGCCTGCAGGCCGAGAGCCAGTGCAAGGGCGATCAGGGACGGCTTGAGGGACATAAAGTCTGTGACTCCACCTTGTAGAAAGGGTGAGTGAAGCAGTCCCTTGCGGCGAGAGCAAGGCTCCGCAGGCGGTGAACAAGCAGGCGCGGGCCTCACGCCTGCGTTACAATCACATGTTGGGATAGGCTGGGCCGCCGCCACCCTCGGGCACCGTCCAGTTGATGTTCTGGTTCGGGTCCTTGATGTCGCAAGTCTTGCAGTGAATGCAGTTCTGCGAGTTGATCTGGAACTTCAGATCCGCACCCGAGCCTACCCATTCGTACACGCCAGCCGGGCAGTAACGCGCCGAGGGACCGGCGTACACGTCATGCTCGGACGACTTCTGCAGTGCCATGTCTGCGACGATGAGGTGCACCGGCTGGTCTTCGCCGTGATAGGTGTTCGTGAACGAGACGTTGGTCAGCTTGTCGAAGCTGAGCACTCCGTCCGGCTTCGGATAGTCGATAGGCTTGAAGTTCTTCGCAGGCTTGAGCGATTTCGCATCGGTCTTGCCGTGTTTCATCGTGCCGAAGAACGAGAAGTTTCCGAACAGCGAGTTGACCCACATGTCGACACCGCCGAGCGGAATGCCGAGGGCGGTACCAAGTTTCGACCAGAGCGGTTTCACGTTACGGACGGTCTTCAGTTCCTTGTAGACCGACGAGTTGGCATAGGCCTCTTCATAATTCTCGAGCACGTCGCCTGAGCGGCCTGCGCGGATTGCATCGAATGCCGCTTCGGCGCCCATCATGCCCGTGAGGATCGCGTTGTGGCTGCCCTTGATGCGGGGCACGTTCACGAAGCCTGCAGAGCAGCCGATCAGTGCGCCGCCGGGGAAGGCGAGTTTCGGAACCGACTGGTAGCCGCCTTCGGTGATTGCCCGCGCTCCGTAGGCCACGCGCTTGCCGCCCTTCAGGAACGGCGCCACCGAATCGTGGTGCTTGAAGCGCTGGAACTCGTCGTAAGGCGAGATGTAGGGGTTGGCGTAGTTCAGGTGGACCACAAAGCCGATTGTGATGAACGGCTCGCCATTGTCGCGGAAGTGGTAGAGGAAGCTGCCGCCACCGGTCGAGTTGTCGAGCGGCCAGCCCATCGTGTGCTGGACATAGCCTTCCTTGAAATTCTCTTCCGGAACAGACCACAGTTCTTTCAGGCCGATGCCGAATTTCTGCGGGTCACGGTCCTTGCTCAGATCGAACTTCTTGATCAGCTGTTTCGAAAGCGAGCCGCGCGCACCTTCGGCGAACAGCACATACTTGCCGAGCAGTTCCATGCCGGGCTGGTAATCCGGACCCGGTTTACCTTCCTTGTCGAGCCCCATCACGCCGGCGACGATGCCCTTCACGGCGCCCTTGTCGTCATAGACAAGCTCCGAGGCCGCAAAGCCCGGGAACACTTCAACGCCCAGCTTCTCGGCCTCTGCGCCCAGCCAGCGCGCGACGTTGGCGAGCGAGCCGATATAGTTGCCATGGTTCTTCATGAAGCCCGGCATCGGCAGCCAGGAGATATCTGCTGCACCATTCGGGCCGAGGAACACGAACTTGTCGTCCGTCACTTCTGTCTTCAGCGGACGGTCGGGGCGCGAGCGCCAGTCTGGGATCAGGGCATCGAGGCCGACCGGGTCCATGACCACGCCGGAGAGGATGTGCGCGCCGATTTCGCCGCCTTTCTCGATCACGACGACGGAGAGGTCTTCGCCGGCTTCGGCGGCCAGTTGCTTGAACCGGATGGCGGCAGACAGGCCCGAAGGGCCGCCACCGACGATCACCAGGTCAAATTCCATCGACTCGCGTTCGGGGGCGTCGGCCATGGGTCACTCCTTGTTTGCGCTTTGCGCCTTATCTCTATCCGGTTAAGCACTTACAGCGTGTTTCCCGAAGGTCCAGCCTGTCCGCAATGCCGACCCCTGCGTCAAGAGTGCCAATTTCCGCCCTCGCCGAATGGTGGGGGGAAATGGGCGTTGCAGTGGACATGGCCTTCGTGGACGCCCTGTTGAAGTCGGCGCCCGCCCCTGTTGCCCAGCCCGAACCCAGCGCCGCCAGCTCAGCGCCCGCCGCGCCGGCCATTGTCCGCCGAGGTGCGCGCACAGTGGTCGAATGGGCGAATGAAGCCCGCACGCGGGCCAGCGCCGCCAAGACGCTGGACGCCCTTGCCGAAGCGATCCGTGCCTTTGAAGGTAGTCCGCTTCGGGCATCGTGTGAGCAGGCAGTCGTCTATGACGGCGTACCGGGCGCAAGCCTCATGGTGATCGGGGAGGGCCCCGGCGCCGAGGAGGACCGCCGGGGTCTGCCGTTTGTCGGCAAGGCCGGCCAGCTGCTCGACAAGATGCTTGCCGCCATCGGCCAGTCGCGCGCCGAGAATACCTTCATCACCAACGTCAACTACTGGCGCCCGCCCGGCAACCGCAATCCGGAGGCGGACGAACTGGCTGTCTGCCGCCCGTTCGTGGACCGGATGATCGAACTGGTGAAGCCGAAGCTGATCGTTGCCGCGGGCGGTGTTCCCGCCGTGTCCCTGCTGGCGAGCAAGGACGGCATCATGAAACTGCGGGGCAACGAGTTTGCCTTCGCCACGCCGGGTGGTTTCCAGGTGCCCATCATCCCGATACTGCACCCGGCCTACTTGCTTCGTCGCCCTCAGGACAAGAGCCGCGCCTGGCGTGACCTCATGCTGATCGAGAAGCGATTGGCGGAGCTGTCGGCGTGATGTTGGACAAGCACTGGCAAAAGCTGCTGAAGGAGGACGATGATATGTCCTCGGCAGCTTCTTCTGTCTGGACCGCCATAATCTTCGGCGGCGTCTCATCGGTCATCACACTTTATCTTCTGGATACGCAGACTGAATTGCATTCAGCCCTGAAGGCGCTTGTCGCATTGGGCTGTGGTGCGCTGATTGGATTTATGGCGGCCAGCAGAAGGTGGATTCGGATAGCGGCGATATGTTCTGTCGTGCTGCTAACCGCCTTACACGCCATGCGCGGGTTCATGCAAATCTAGGCAGAAAGAAAGTCCTGAAGCTTTTGCCTAGTCTTCCAATGCCTGCTCCGCTTTTTCGTCTACTTTGCCACGTTCTTTTTTCTTGAGGTTCAGGAACTCGGCCGAGATTGTACCCTTTGAATCGCCGCCAATGACTTCCTTCGCCTTGGCAAAGATCTCTTCCTCTTCTTCTTCGATGTGGTGCTCGTAGCGGTCTTTCATAGACTTGAGCCGGGCGAGCCAGCCCGGCGAGCTGAAATCCATCTCGTGCAGCCCCATGATCATTTCTTCGAGCTCGTGATGCTCTGCCACGGAATGGCGGCCTTCTGGCTGACCGTCGGATTCCGCAATCAGCCTGCTGTAGAACGACAACTCTTCTGCGGCCGCGTGGGCGCTTACTTCGTAGTAAAAGGTCTGCCACAGTTCGCGGCGTTCCTCGGAATCGCCCTTCGTGGCCGCAAGTTTCTTCAGGAGTTCCCGGTGTTTGTCGTGATCGGTCTTCAGCGTCTGGTAAATCGTCGGCATCGGGCATCCTCCTTGAGTGGCGTGCTGCAACAACGCCCTTTGCGCCGAAGCGTTCCCGCCGCCTGCACAACCTGAAAGAACCCGGATGCCTGCGCCGCTGTCGATCATCATTCCGGCCCTGAACGCCGCCGCGGAGCTGCCGCTGTCGCTGGAGAGCCTGCTTCCGGGGCTCGAGGCCGGGCTGATCCGGGAAGTGATCGTCGTGGATGGCGGATCCAGCGATGCAACCCGCGCAATTGCGGGATCGGCGGGAGCAAACATCATCGAGACGCCGCCGGGCAGGGGCGGCCAGCTGCGCGCGGGCGCGGCGGCTGCGCGTGGTGAATGGTTTCTTTTCCTGCACGCCGATACAGCCCTGTCGCGGGACTGGGCCGAGCGTGCCGCCGCACACATGGGCACGCGCCCCGGCATGGCCGCGGCCTTCACGCTGAAGTACCGATCGGATGCGCGCGCAGCCCGCTGGCTGGAACGGCGCGCCAATCGTCGGGCGCGCTGGATGGGCCTGCCCTACGGCGACCAGGGACTGCTTGTTTCGCGCACGCTGTATGAGGAAGTTGGCGGGTATCCTGACGTGCCGCTGATGGAAGATGTCATGCTGGTCCGCGCGCTGGGCAAGCGGCGTCTCGTCATCCTCGATGCGGAAGCACGCACATCGGCGGCCAAATATGAGCGCGACGGTTGGCGCAAACGCGCCTGGCGCAATGCCTGGCTGCTGACACGTTTCCTGATGGGCACGAGCCCCGAGAAGCTGGCGAAAGGCTACAGCTAGTTTGCGTCGGCCCACCAGGCGGGATCGGCGAAGCGGTCTGCGTAGTCGTGGTTCAGGTAGGCGCGGAAGCGGGCCATGTCGGTGACCGTGCAGCTGTAGGCATCAGCGCGCTCCACACCTGCTTCTGCTTCGCGCTCCGGCGCGAGGTCTCCGCAGCCCGGCATGGCCACATCGAACCGGGGCGCTTCGCCGACCGTCGCGGCAACCGGTCGCGCGACGATATAGCTCCAGGCGGATTGGCCATCCTCGCGCAGTTCCACTTCGCCCAACCATACCGGCGCGCCGCCGGCCTCGGCCAGCGCCTCGAAGCGGATGAGCAGGTCTTCCTCGTCGCCATCTTCCGACGCCACGATGTAGCCATCACCGAACGGCAGTGCGATCCGGCAGGGCGGGTCGTCCGGTGTGCAAAGGGCGATGGGGCCGCGGGCGAGGCTTTCACCTTCAGCAATGTGGGGGGTCTCGGAAACGAAGCAGGCGCTGAGCAGCGGCAAGGCAGCCAGTGCGATCAATCCTGCGAGCGGCTTCATGGCGGTCTCCGTTACTTGCGTTTCAAGGCGCGCCCCGACACTGTCTGCCTCGTTTCCGGCAAATCCAAGGCCCCCAGCGCATGCGCCCTGCCACGCTCCTCGTATTTGCAAAGCCTCCCCGGATCGGGCTGTCCAAGACGCGCCTCGCCAAAGGCCTCGGCGTCTCACAGGGGCGCCGGATTGCGGCATTCACGCTCGCCCGGACGTTGCGGGCCGCGAGAGGTAGCGGGTGCACCGTCACCGTTCATGTCGCGCCGGACAGGCTTTTGCGCGATCCGCAAGCGCAACATGTGTTTGGCGGGATGGCGCTCGCGCCGCAAGGCGGCGGCGGGCTTACCGAACGATTGAGCCTTGCCCTGCATTGTGCCCCGCCCGGGCCTGTTATCTTTATCGGCGCCGACGCACCGGACGTGACGGCGGGCAAGCTGCGCGCGGCTACCGCGCTGCTGCGCCGGAAAGACGCCGTGTTCGGACCGGCAAGCGATGGCGGTTTCTGGCTTTTCGGGCTGCACAAGGGGCCGCGCATGCGTCCGCCGTTTGAGGGTGTGCGCTGGTCCGGCCCGCATGCGATGGAAGATGTCTGGAGCAACCTTCCTCGCCATAGCCGGATCGCCCTGCTGGAACAGATGACAGACATCGACGAAGCGTCCGACTGGAAGGCATGGACCCGCCGGGGGCGTTGATTTCCCCAGAAACCCCGCCACGAAGTTCTTGCTTTGTTCTTTTTCCTGTGGCTCTCATCAGGCATGAGAACCGGACAGAAATTGAAAGCGAGCGGGCGGGTAACGCTGATCGAAGCTGCCCAGGCAGGGGAGCGGTTCAGCCACCGGGGGCGGGGCTCTGTGTCGAACCAGGCGGGACGATACGAGGTACAGACGCACGATCCTTTCGACGATGGTTGGGGCACGATCGAAGATGATGCCGCTCCGCTGGAGACGATCCTCATGGACGAATCCGCCCGGACGATCATCACCTTCAACAATTCGCCCGACATCAGTTTCGACCGGACCGTCAATCCATATCGTGGTTGCGAGCATGGCTGCATCTATTGTTTCGCGCGGCCTTCCCATGCCTGGTCAGGGCTATCCGCCGGGCTGGACTTTGAAAGCCGCCTGTTCCGGAAGCAGAACGCACCGGAACTGCTTCTGAAGGAAATTTCCCGGCCCGGGTATGTTCCGAAGCCCATCGCGCTCGGCATGAATACGGACGCATACCAGCCAGTGGAGCGCACCGAGCGGTTGACGCGCCGCTTGCTGGAAATCCTGTCGGATCACAACCATCCCGTCAGCCTGCTGACAAAATCCGCGCTTATCCAGCGCGACATCGACCTTCTTGCGCCGATGGCCGAGAAGGGGATCGTCCGCGTGGGCCTGTCGATCACGACGCTTGACCGAACGCTCGCCCGGAAGATGGAGCCGCGCGCTGCCACGCCGGCGCGGCGGCTGGAAACGGTTCGTACCCTGACATCTGCAGGCATCCCCGTCTCCGTGATGACAGCGCCGGTCATTCCTGGGCTCAATGATCACGAGATTGAATCCCTGCTGGAAGCCGCCAGCAATAGCGGAGCGACTGGTGCGGGTTATGTTGTTCTGCGTCTTCCGTTTGAAATAAAGGACCTGTTCCATGAATGGCTCGTCCAGCATGTGCCGGACCGCGCGGCGCGGGTGATCAACCTCGTCCGGGAGATGCGCGGCGGGAAGGATTACGACGCCAAATGGTTTGAACGCGGCCGCGGACGAGGGCCGATGGCTGACCTGATATCACAGCGGTTTCACAAGGCGGCGGCCCGTTTCGGGCTCAACGCGCCTCGAACGGCGTTGCGCACGGACCTGTACCGGCCCAAGGCAACACCGGATGGCCAGCTGTTGCTGGGACTGTAAACGCTGCAGCGGGCCGCGCGCACGCCGGTAACCTTTCGTTCGTCTTTCCGTAACGCGGTAGTAACCGGCGCATCCCAGAGATTCCAGGGCACGTAGATTTCAGCGGGGCCCCCGGAATGACCATCCAGAAGAACACGATCGCGCAAGGTGACTGTATCGAACTCCTGTCGCGCATTCCCGACAAGTCGGTGGATCTCGTGTTTGCGGACCCGCCCTACAATCTGCAACTTGGCGGCGGTCTGACACGTCCTGATCAGTCTGTTGTCGACGGTGTCGACGACGAGTGGGACAAGTTTGCCAGCTTTGACGACTACGACCTGTTTACGCATCAGTGGCTGGAACATTGCCAGCGCGTCCTTAAGGACGACGGAGCCATCTGGGTGATCGGCTCGTATCACAATATCTTCCGTGTCGGGAGCATCTTGCAGGATCAGGGCTTCTGGATCCAGAACGACGTGATCTGGCTGAAAACGAATCCGATGCCGAACTTCAAGGGAACGCGTTTCCAGAATGCGCACGAGACGCTGATCTGGGCCGGCAAGAACCGCGATGCCCGTGTGACCTTCAACTATGACGCACTGAAGACCTTCAACGAAGACAAGCAGATGCGTTCGGACTGGCTGATCCCGCTGTGCACCGGCGGCGAGCGCCTGAAAGATGAAGCGGGCAGAAAGGCACATCCGACGCAGAAGCCGGAATCGCTGCTGCACCGTGTCCTGCTTGCGACCACAAATCCGGGAGACCTTGTCCTCGATCCCTTCTCCGGCACGGGCACCACTGCCGCTGCAGCCAAACGCCTTGGCCGCAATTATATCGGTCTTGAACGGGACGAGTCCTACGTACGGCTTTCGCGCGCACGCCTGAAGTCGATCGAAACAATGGATGTGGAAGCTCTTGAAACCGAGCGCAGCAAGAAATCACTCGCTCGCGTGCCTTTCGGCGCGCTGATCGAGACCGGCTGGCTCAAACCCGGCGACCGGCTGTTCAGCCCGCAGCGCCGCCACCAGGCCCGCATCCGTGTCGATGGTTCGCTGACGACAGGTGCCATGTCCGGCTCCATCCACCGCCTTGGCGCTCATGTGCAACAGGCTCCTGCCTGCAACGGCTGGACCTACTGGCACTACGAAACCGACAAGCGCGACCTCGCCCCGATTGACCTGCTGCGTCGCCGCTACCGCGACGAGATGGGCTTGAACTAGGCTTCAGGAATAGGCGGTCAGCACTTCGTCGACTGCTTTTTCCAGGTCTTTCAGTGTCGCCACGTGGCTCATCTGTGCACAGAAGGGTTCATAGCGCGGTATCACACTGTCACCGGTTCCCCATAGCGCGCGGCCTTCGGGATTCAGCCAGATGATGCGTTTGGCGCGGCCGGCAAAGTCCCGGAACAGGTCGAGGCGCGGGTCACCGTAGTTCGACCGTCCGTCACCGAGAATAATGATGGTCGTTCGCCGGTCGATCTTTTGCTCGTGGTCCATCTTGAAGTCAGAGAAGGCCTGGCCGTAGCTGGTCGATCCCAGACCGATCTCGCGGAGGATCTTCTTGATCGCCGCGTCGAACTCCATGGTCTCCAGAATGTCGTCGACATTCTTGAGCCTGTACGAGAACGCATAAGCGTGCAGGTCCGGGATCGCTTCCTTCATCGAATAGAGGAGAAGTAGCAGGAAGCGCACATACAGCGCGACCGATCCGGACACATCGCACATCACAAGGATCTTTGGCCGGTCTTTCTTCTTCTGCCGCCAGATCACGTTGAACGGCACACCGTCCACGCCGGCATTGGCGCGCATCGTACGGCGCACGTCGAGCAGGCCGCGCTCTGTTCGCTTGCGCCGGCGGGAGTGCTTGACGGCAAGGCGCTTGGCGACCTTCGCAACGAGCTGTTTCATCCGCGCCATGTCGCCTGCCTCGATAGCAGATAAACGTTTGGTGGCGGCCACTTCGTCACGGAATTTCTCAGTCTCTGCCGCGCCGAAGATGTTGAATGCGCGTTCAGCGCGCTCGCGGGCGGCCATCGTCAGTGTACGGCGCACGTCTATCAGGCGCTGCGCCTCGGCGTCTGCATCCGGCGTGCGGCCTTGAAGCGCTTCCAGCAGGCGCGCCTGAAGCTGCTCGCCGCCCATCGCGCGGACCATCTGTTGCGAGAAATACGCGACCTGGGTGGAGAAGCGGATGTCATTCAGCCCGGCCTGTTCCGCTGACCTCTCGATGGCTGCTGCGAGTGCCTGCTCATTGCCTTCCTGCGCCAGCTGGGAGAGCCGCTCAGCCGCATCCTTCGGGTCTTCCTGGCTTTCCTGTGTCTCGGCTTCGGCGGACCGCGACGCCGAACCTGCGGGCGCAGAGGAAAAGTAGAGATCGAACAGCCGGTCATGGATCGATTTCTCCGCTTCCGACTTCGCCAAGACGCAGGCCAGCGAATCCTTCATCAGCGCGCGGTCTTCATAGCCGATCATCGCAACCGTACGCGCTGCATCCAGTGCCTCACCGGTCGAGACGCGCACATCGGCAGATCTCAGGGCACGGATGAAGTTGGAGATCTGCTTTTCCATGGCCGGGCCGTGCCCTCAGTTCATGTCCGGATAGCCTGAGGCGAGCCGCCCGCGCGCATCCGGCCCGGTTGCCTCGCGCACCATTTTCGGGATCGCCGGTGCAATCGCTGCAATGTCCGTCTCGTGCTTGAGCAGGACGTTCAGCGTGTCGCGCACGAAGTCCTCTTCCAGCGTGCTCGCATGCATCAGCAAGAGTGTGCGGGCCCAATCCACAGTTTCGGCAATCGAGGGACGCTTCTTGATGTCTGCCTCGCGGACCGATTGCACGAAGCGCACGAGCTGGTTGAGCAGTGCGTCGGAGATGCCGTCGACGCGTGCGCGCACGATGCGCTGCTCACGTTCATGATCCGGGAAGCCGATATGCAGGTGAAGACAGCGCCGTTTCAGGGCGTCGCCGAGTTCGCGCACGTTGTTCGACGTAAGGATGACGAGCGGTGGCACTTTTGCCTTGATCGTGCCGATTTCGGGCACGGTTACCTGGTAGTCCGACAGCACTTCCAGCAGGAAGGCCTCGAACGCCTCATCCGACTTGTCGATCTCGTCGATCAGGAGCACCGAGCCCTGGTCCTGCTGCATGGCGTGAAGCAGGGGGCGGGCTTCAAGGAATTGCCGGGAGAAAAACAGGTCCTCAAAGCCGGAAAGCTTCGTCAGTGAATCCTTGAGCGTCTCCGCGCCGCCGAGCAGCTCGTTCAGCTTCTCTTTCAGGATCTGCGTGTACAGAAGCTGCTTGCCGTACTTCCACTCATAGAGTGCCTTGCCCTCATCGAGGCCCTCATAGCACTGCATGCGGATCAGCGGCAGATTCATCCACTTGGAGAGCGATGCGGCAAGGTCGGTCTTTCCGACCCCGGCCGGGCCTTCGATCAGGATGGGTTTGCGCAGGCCGTGGGCGAGGAAAACCGCCGTCGAAATCTGCGATGTGGAAATATAGCCGGCTGTGCCGAGCCCTGCGGTGATTGCCTCGATCGAGGTCAGCGGCTCGTAGCCGGTCTTCTTGTCTTTAGCCATGCGCCGAGGGGTAGGGCGGGCTTGCCTGAGAGGCAAGGCGTGACGCCACGAAAGGCCGGGGCTAGTAGGGCAGACATGCCCATCGCCCGAATTCTCTTCACGCTGCCTCTGCCGGAGCCGTTCGACTATACGGTGCCCGAAGGCATGGTGCTGGAGCCCGGCTCTTACGTAGCCGCGCCGGTGGGCCCGTATGACCGCCTCGGCATGGTGGTTGAGGTGGTGCCGGACCAGCCGGGGACAAATCGCAAGCTGAAGGCGGTCAGCGCCGTGTATGACGTGCCACCCATGTCCGGGCAGATGCGGGACTTCCTGTCCTGGGTGACGCGCTACACGGTCAGTCATCCGGGGACGATCCTGTCGATGGCGCTAAGGGCGCGGGATGCGCTGCTGCCGTCGCCGGTTGAGTTGCGCTACCGGCCCGCTGCGGTGCCTGAGGGGCGTGTCACGCCGGCACGCGCCAAAGTGCTCGAACAGGCAGCCGCTCTGGGTATGGCCTCATCTGCTGAATTGGCCGCGGCGGCGGGAGTGACATCGAGTGTCGTGAAAGGGCTTGTCTCGATGGGGGCGCTGGAGGAGGTCGAGGAAGTCGTCGACCGGCCTTTCCCGGTCCCGAACCCTGAACTGCCAGGTGCGGTGCTTACCGGTGAACAGGCGTCTGCCGCGGAACAGCTGCGCGAAGGATTGCGGAGGGGAGGCTTTTCCGCCTGGCTGCTCGACGGGGTCACCGGCTCGGGAAAAACGGAAGTCTATTTCGAGGCCATCGCGGAAGTCCTCCGGTCTGACCGCGAGGCGCAGATACTCGTGCTTCTGCCCGAAATCGCGCTGACCCAGGCAATTCTCTCCAGGTTCGAAGCACGCTTTGGTGCCACGCCAGCGCCCTGGCATTCCGGGCTGAACCCGAAAGAGCGCCGCCGGACGATGCGCGAGGTGCTGCATGGCCGCGCCCGCATTGTCATTGGGGCGCGTTCGGCGCTGTTCCTGCCGTTCCGCAAGCTGAAGCTCATCATCGTCGATGAGGAGCATGACGGCAGCTACAAGCAGGAGGACGGCGTAACCTATCACGCCCGTGACCTTGCTGTGATGCGTGCCAAGCTGGAGGAGGGGGCCGTCGTGCTGGCCTCGGCCACGCCGGCGCTCGAGACCGTCGTCAATGCAGAGGCCGGCCGTTATGTCCGCCTTCGGCTTTCGGCCCGGCCCGGTGCGGCGCGACTGCCGGAGATCGAACTGATCGACCTCAAGCGCGCCCCGCCGGGCAAGGGCAAGTGGTTGTCACCGCGACTTGAGCTGGCGCTTGCCGAGACTTTGGCGGCGGGGGAGCAGTCTCTCCTGTTCCTGAACCGTCGGGGCTACGCGCCGCTCGTGATCTGCAAGTCGTGCGGGGAGAAGCTCAAGTCTCCCGGGACCGAGACATGGCTGACAGAGCATCGCTATTCGGGGAGGCTGGTTTGCCATCTCACGGGTTATTCCATTCCGAAGCCCGCGAATTGCCCGAAATGCGGCGCCGCTGATTCGTTGATGGGGGTCGGTCCGGGGGTCGAACGGGTGGCTGAAGAGGTCCGCGTTCTGCTGCCGGGGGCTCGTATCGAGATTTTCTCTTCCGATACCGCGCAGGGCGGCGAGGCCGTCCGCAGCATAATCGACCGGATGGCGGCGGGGGAGATCGATGTGCTGATCGGCACCCAAATCGTCGCCAAGGGGCACAATTTTCCGAATCTCACGCTGGTCGGGGTAGTTGATGCCGATAGCGGCCTCAAAGGCGGCGACCTGCGGGCAGGCGAACGCACTTACCAGCTGCTCAGCCAGGTGGCTGGGCGTGCCGGCCGGGCCGAGCGGCCTGGCAAGGCCTACGTGCAGACCTACGCACCGGACAACCCGGCCATGCAGGCGCTCGCGGCGAACGACCGGGATGGTTACCTCTCGATAGAGCGTGAAGTCCGGGCCGAACTGGGCCTGCCGCCGTTCGGCCGGTTGGCGGCGATGATCCTGTCCGCGCCATCAGCTGAACTGGTCGACAAGGCGGCTCTCGATTTTGCCGGGCTGGCACCAAATTCCGAAGGAATTGAACTGTTTGGCCCCGCTCCGGCCCCGATAACGGTGCTCCGAGGGCGCCATCGCAGGCGATTCCTTGTCAAGAGCTCCCGGAACATCGATCTTTCGGCGTACATGAGCGCCTGGGTTGCCCGTTTGAAGCTGCCGCCGCAGGTGCGTCTGTCAGTCGACATAGACCCGTATTCCTTCCTGTAAACACTGGGGATTCCGGCCAATCCAGTTTCTTTGCCATTTCGCCGCAGTGTCCTGCAGAGCGGCCATGTTGTCAGCGCAGTTTTCTGGTGTTAAGCGCCGCACCATCAAGCGGGTCCGCACGGGTTGTGACGGCCTGCCTTACGACATTTCCCGGGCATTTCCGCCCTCCAACCGCGACGGATATCGACCTTGCCGGCATCGAGCGTGACGCAGACGAGTGAAGCAGCCCAGCGCTACGCCAGCGCGTTGTTCGAACTGGCGCAGGACAAAGGCGCGCTTGCCGCAGTCCATAAAGATTTCGGGGCCTTTGCCGCCAGCATCCGGAAGTCGAAAGATCTCGGAAAGCTCCTGGATTCGCCGGCCTTCGGCCGTGAACTGAAGGTCAAAGCGCTTGCCGAGCTGGCAAAGAAAGCGGGCTATTCGCCGCTCTTCAGCAAATTCCTCGGTGTCATGGCCACCAATGGCCGGGCGCGCGATATTCTTGGCGCGGAAGCAGCTTTTGACCAGCTGTACGCGAACCAGCGCGGAATCAAACGCGCGGTTGTTCGTACCGCAAAAGAAATGACGGGCGCCGAACGCGCGCGTATCGAAACGCTTCTGGCCAAACTGGTCGGCGGCGAAGTGGAACTTTCCAGCGAAGTTGATCCTTCGCTGATCGGCGGCATCCAGCTGCGCATCGGGTCCAAGCTCGTTGACGCCAGCGTTGCCGCCAAACTCAATCGCATGAACACCGCCATGAAGGGAGCATGAGTAGCTCGATGGATATTTCACCCGCAGAAATTTCGGGCATCCTGAAGTCGCAGATCGAGAACTTCGGCGTTGACGCTGAAGTTTCCGATGTCGGCCAGGTTCTCTCGGTCGGCGACGGTATCGCCCGTGTTTACGGCCTCGACAGCGTCCAGGCTGGCGAGCTCGTGGAATTCGAAGGCGGCCTCAAAGGCATGGCGCTGAACCTCGAGACCGACAACGTCGGCGTCGTGATCTTCGGCGACGACCGCGGCATCAAGGAAGGCGCAACTGTGAAGCGCGCCGGCGAGATCGTGGCTGCGCCCGTTGGCAAAGGTCTTCTTGGCCGCGTCGTGAACGCGCTCGGCGAACCGATCGACGGCAAAGGCCCGCTGAAGGATATCGCGAGCCGCCAGCGTTCTGACGTGAAAGCGCCGGGCATCATCCCGCGCAAATCCGTGCACGAGCCCATGATGACCGGCATCAAGGCCATTGACGGCATGATCCCGGTTGGCCGCGGCCAGCGCGAGCTGATCATCGGTGACCGCCAGACCGGCAAGACCGCCATCTGCGTCGACACCATCCTCAACCAGAAGCCGACCAATGACGCCGCGAAGTCCGACAAGGACAAGCTGTTCTGCGTCTACGTTGCCATCGGCCAGAAGCGCTCGACCGTCGCACAGGTGGTGAAGGTACTCGAAGAGCGCGGCGCCCTCGACTACACGATCGTGGTCGCCGCGACCGCGTCGGAGCCTGCCCCGCTCCAGTACCTCGCGCCGTTCACGGGCTGCACCATGGGCGAGTGGTTCCGCGACAACGGCATGCATGCTCTCATCATCTATGATGACCTCTCCAAGCAGGCCGTCGCCTATCGCCAGATGTCCCTTCTGCTCCGTCGTCCGCCGGGCCGCGAAGCCTATCCGGGCGACGTGTTCTACCTCCACTCGCGCCTCCTTGAGCGCGCCGCGAAGCTGAACTCGGACAATGGTTCGGGCTCGCTGACCGCTCTGCCGATCATCGAAACCCAGGCCAACGACGTGTCGGCCTACATCCCGACCAACGTGATCTCGATCACCGACGGTCAGATCTTCCTTGAAACCGACCTCTTCAACTCGGGTATCCGCCCGGCCGTGAACGTCGGTCTCTCGGTGTCTCGCGTGGGCTCTGCCGCACAGACCAAAGCAATGAAGAAAGTTGCCGGCTCGATGAAGGGCGAACTCGCGCAGTACCGCGAGATGGCCGCCTTCGCGAAGTTCGGCTCCGACCTCGACGCTGCCACGCAGCGCCTGCTGAACCGTGGCGCCCGCCTGACGGAACTCCTGAAACAGCCGCAGTATTCGCCGCTGCTAATGGAAGAGCAGGTCTTCATCATCTACGCCGGTACGCGCGGCTATCTCGACCGGGTCGCCCTGAAGGATGTCACCCGTTACGAGAAAGAACTGCTCGCCCACCTGCGCGGTTCGAAGAAAGACCTTCTGAACAAGCTGCGCGACAAGAAAGAACTGACCGACGAAATCGAAGGCGAGATCAAATCGACCCTCGAAGCCTTCACGTCGAAGTTCTCCTGAGCCTGACCCGACCCGCGCCGCCTCAAAGGAATAAAGGCCCCTCATGCCCAGCCTGAAGGATCTGAAAAACCGGATCGCAAGCGTGAAATCCACGCAGAAGATCACGAAGGCGATGCAGCTTGTTGCTGCTGCAAAGCTGAAGCGCGCGCAGGATGCGGCGACCGCGTCCCGTCCGTATGCGGAGCGTATGGCCGCGGTGCTGGCGAACCTCGCGGCCTCTGCTGGCGGCGGTGGTCCGAAATTGCTCGCTGGCACCGGCAAGAGCGATGTTCATCTCGTTGTCGTGATGACCGCTGAGCGCGGCCTGGCGGGCGGCTTCAACGCCTATGTGGTCAAGTTGGCGCGTCAGAAGATCCAGGCGCTTCAGGCCGAAGGCAAGACCGTCAAGGTTCTGACCATCGGCAAGAAGGGCCGCGAGCAGCTGGCGCGCGAATACTCCAGCCTCTTTACCTCGCACGTCAACCTGGCGGACGTGAAAGGCAACGACTATTCAGAAGCCGCTTTCACGGTCGGCCAGATGCTGACGAAGAGCTATGAGGCTGGCGAATTCGATGTCGCGACGCTGATCTACTCGCAGTTCAAGAACGTGCTGAGCCAGATCCCCACAGCGCAGCAGCTCATTCCCGCCAAGGCTCCGGAAGGCGCCCCGCCGATCGATCTTGGCGGCGCCATCTACACCTACGAGCCCGATGAAGAGACGCTGCTCGAAGCACTTCTTCCGCGCTACATCAATACACAGATCATGTCCGCGATGCTGGAAAGCTCGGCTGGCGAACAAGCCAGCCGGATGACTGCCATGGACAACGCGACGCGCAATGCCAAGGACCTGATCAAGGCCCTGAACCTAAAATACAACCGGGCTCGCCAGGCACAGATTACCAAGGAGTTGATCGAGATCATCTCCGGTGCCGAAGCCCTCTGAACTTAAACCGCAAGACTTCATCTCCCGAGGAGATTTCAAGATGAGCATGCCCGCCAACGCAAAAGGCCGAGTTTCCCAGGTCATCGGCGCCGTTGTGGACGTCGAGTTCGACGGCGAACTCCCCGCCATTCTCAACGCGCTGGAAAGCGAGAACAACGGCGCCCGCCTTGTGCTCGAAGTCGCGCAGCACCTCGGTGAAAACACCGTCCGTACGATCGCCATGGACTCGACCGAAGGTCTCGTCCGCGGTCAGGCCGTTGCCGATACCGGCAAGCCGATCATGGTTCCGGTTGGTCCGGCCACCCTCGGCCGCATCATGAACGTCATCGGCGAGCCGATCGACGAACGCGGTCCGGTGACTACTGACCTGACCCGTCCGATCCACGCTCCGGCGCCGGACTTTGTTGACCAGGCGACGGAATCGGAAGTCCTCGTGACCGGCATCAAGGTCATCGACCTGCTGTGCCCCTACGCGAAGGGCGGCAAGATCGGCCTGTTCGGCGGCGCCGGCGTGGGCAAGACGGTTCTGATCATGGAACTCGTGAACAACATCGCGAAACTGTTCGGCGGCTACTCGGTATTCGCAGGCGTCGGCGAGCGCACTCGCGAAGGTAACGACCTCTATCACGAGATGATCGAGTCGAACGTTATCAACCTTGAAGGCGAAAGCCGCATGTCGCTGGTCTATGGTCAGATGAACGAGCCGCCGGGCGCCCGCGCCCGCGTCGCTCTGACCGGTCTTGCACAGGCCGAATACTTCCGCGATGTGGAAGGCAAGGACGTGCTGTTCTTCGTCGACAACATCTTCCGCTTCACCCAGGCTGGCTCGGAAGTGTCGGCACTTCTCGGCCGTATTCCTTCGGCGGTGGGCTACCAGCCGACGCTGGCCACCGACATGGGCGCCCTGCAGGAGCGGATCACCTCGACGAACAAGGGATCGATCACCTCGGTTCAGGCCGTGTACGTTCCGGCTGACGACCTTACTGACCCGGCGCCCGCTACCTCGTTCGCTCACCTTGATGCGACCACGGTGCTTTCGCGCTCGATCGCTGAAAAAGGTATCTACCCGGCCGTGGACCCGCTCGACTCCACGTCGCGCATTCTCGACCCGATGGTTGTCGGCGAAGATCACTACAACGTCGCCCGGGGCGTTCAGTCGATCCTGCAGAAGTACAAGGAACTGCAGGACATCATCGCCATCCTCGGCATGGACGAGCTTTCGGAAGAAGACAAACTGACCGTTGCCCGCGCCCGTAAAGTTGAGCGCTTCCTGTCGCAACCGTTCGACGTGGCGCAAGTCTTCACCGGTTCGCCGGGCGTGCAGGTGAAACTCGACGACACGATCAAGGGCTTCAAAGGCCTGATCAGCGGCGAGTTCGACCATCTGCCGGAGCCGGCCTTCTACATGGTCGGCAACATCGACGAGGCGAAAGCCAAAGCTGCCAAACTGATGGCGGACGCTTCGTAAGCGGCGGCATCCAGGGATACTGACAGATGGCTGAAAAGCTGCACTTCTCGCTCGTGTCGCCTGCCCGGGAGCTTTTCTCGGGCCCGGTGGATCATGTGATTGCTCCGGGTACGGAAGGTGAGTTCGGCGTGCTGGCGAACCACGCGCCGTTCATGACGACGCTCAAGAACGGTGTCGTCCGCGTGCTCGAAGGCGATGTTGTGAAGATGCGCATTTACGTGCGCGGTGGCTTTGCAGATGTGACGCCTGCTGGCCTGACGATTCTTGCTGAGGAAGCCCGCAATCTTACCGATGTGAAGGCGGAGGAAGTTGACGCGGAAATAGAAGCTACGCGTCTGAAGCTGCTCGCGCTCGACAAGGACGATCCCAAGCAGATCACTTTCAGCGGACAGATTGCTTATCTTGAAGGCGTCCGGGCGGCACTCGCGAACTGACTTTCGGCGTCAGCGCCCGTTTGAAAAACCGGACAGGGCAAGGCCCGTCCGGTTTTTGTGTGCCCGTGGCCTGCTATCATGCGAACACGGCAATCGTCTGGCGCCCGATCATCACCGGGGCGCCCGCCTTGTTCCACATCGACATAGCCTGACTGGAATATCCATTGCGCGAAGTTTGCGCTGTGTGACGCGCGAGGAACCAGCGGTCTTCAGTTTCGATGTTTTCGGTGAGGAATTCCGCCATCCAGGTCATCGAGCTGATGCGGCCGGGCGCAGTGAACATCGCCATTGCCGCTGGGGGCGGGGCATCGGCGAGGGCGAGCAGGGCAATGGCATCGTCGCGCGTCGCCGGATCCCTGTGGCGCATCCAGAGTGAGATGTCGGCTTCCGCTGCGCCGCTCATCAGGGCGTTGCCACCAGCAAACCGGATTTCGAAGTTCTGAGCGAACGTTGGCCCCTGACCTTCCCTGTGGAGCGGGCGCTCGATTGCTTCCACCGCAGGAACGTCCGGAGGCGGAAGATGTGCGAAGTCCAGAGATGAGTTGCGGGCCGCGCCAAAGGTGATGATGGCTTCTGCAAGGACGCCGTCATCGCCTGTCATCCGGACGGAAGTGAATATGGTGTTCTTGCCCTCGCGCAGGACTTCCGGCTTGCAGGTTACGGTACCATTCACTGGGCCGACAAAAGCGACCTGAACGGCGCGGACAGGTAAGCCGCCGACAAGATGCGACGCCGCTTCGAGGCAGAGTGCTGCCGTTAGTCCGCCATATGCTGTTCGGCCCTGCATCCAGTTATCGGGTACAACAGATGCGCGCGCGTCGCCGCCGGCAGGCGCAACTGAGGCAAGGAGGTCAGTGAAATTCATGACGGGTCTCCGGGAGGGATCGCTTGGGTTTACCTCGTTCCGAAAAGGAACCCAAGCCGTCACGCTGGGGAAAATCAAAACGCCCCGGCTTGATGGCCGGGGCGAGAGATCTTTGTGTTCAGGCGCGCAGGATCAGTGCTGGCTTTCGGGCGTCGTGACGCGCAGGCCATCCAGTTCGTCAGTGACCTTGATCTGGCACGAGAGGCGCGAGTTCGGCTTCACGTTCTCTGCGAAGTCGAGCATCGACTTTTCCATTTCCTGCTGCTCGCCGGCTTTCGAGAGGAAGGCTGGGTCCACGTAGACATGGCAGGTGGCGCAGGCGCAGGCGCCGCCGCAGTCCGCATCGATGCCGGGCACCGAATTGTTCACCGCGACTTCCATGACGGACATGCCGTTCTTCGCTTCCAGCGTACGCTCGGTGCCGTCATGATTGATGAAAGTAATCTTTGCCATGTGTTGTTTCCGTCTCCTTCAGGCGGCCGCTTGGGCGGCTATATCCTTCATTGGGGTTGATGTATCGCTAAGGGTGGCAGGCGCAAGCTTTGCCCCTGACATGATGAGCTTTTTTGAAGCCAGAAATTCCGGTGGGCTGTTCACCGCGTCAACGGCAATCAGCGTACCGTTCTTCAGGTAAAAGACTGCAAATTTGCGAGACGCCGGGTCGCCGCGTATGACGTGTGCATCGTAGCCCTGGCTGAGGCCGGCAATCTGCAGCTTCAGGTCATACTGGTCGGACCAGAACCAAGGGCAATCTTCTGCCGGGCGCGGCTGGCCAAGGATGGCAGCGGCGGCGAGCTTGCCCTGCTCGATGGCATTGTGAACGCTCTCGAGGCGGCCCGACCGGCCATAGTGGACCAGCGGACGGGATGCGCAATCTCCGGCGGCGAAGACATGCGGGTCCGAAGTGCGCGCGTCGCGGTCGACGAGGATGCCGTTGGAGCATGCAATACCGGCGCTTTTGGCAAGCTCTTCGTTTGGCAGGATCCCGATGCCTGAGAGCACCATGTCGGCAGGCAGGCGAGTGCCGTCGCCGAGGATTGCAGCGGTAACGTTGCCGCCTTCGCCTTCCAGCCGGGAAAGGGTAACGTCAGTGAAAATCTTTACGCCCTGGCGGGCATGTTCGCCGGCATAGAACTCGGAGATGACAGGGCTGGTGACGCGGGCGAGAACGCGCGCCGCCATTTCGATGACGGTGACGTCTAGTCCCATCTGGCGCGCAACGGCAGCTGCTTCGAGGCCAATATATCCGGCGCCAATGATGACGATGCGGCGGCCGGCAACCATCTTGGGGCGGATGCGCTCGACATCCGTCAGCGTGCGAAGATCGTGGACGCCGTCGAGGTCTGCGCCAGTAACGGGCAGCGCGCGGGGGCGAGAACCCGTGGCGAGGATCAGGTAATCATAGTTTAGATGGCCGCCATGAGCGAGCTCGACCTGCTTAGCGGCCCGGTCGATGCGGGGCACCTGAGTGCCGAGCAGGACGTCGACTTTCTGGTCTTCATACCAGGCGCCGGGCTTGAAATAGAGGCGTTCCTCTTCGAACTCGCCCTTCATGTACGCTTTCGAAAGTGGCGGACGTTGGTAGGGCAGAGATGGTTCATCGCCGACAAGGGTAAGACGACCGGCATAGCCGCCCTGACGGAGAGACTGCACGGCCTGCGCGGCGGCCTGACCGGCGCCGACGATGACGATGCTCTGTGCCTCTCCTGCCGACATTCCGGCTCCCCATACTCATTCATGACGGGTGCGTCACTTTTTGTTTATGCTGTTGAACCCGCCCCTGCAAGCATCGCCAAACGGGGCACACCGTCACAGGTTTACGTGCGTTGCGTCAACCGGCGGGATGGCTAGGGTGCGATGCCAGATGCGGATTCTTGAACTTCCTTCTGATGCGGACACCCGCACCCTTGGAGCGCGGCTCGCAGGGCTGTTGCGGCGCGGCGACGTGATCGCCCTTAGCGGTGATCTGGGTGCAGGGAAGACGACGCTGGCGCGGGGGCTGATCCAGGCTCTGCGCGGCCTGGAGGAAGAGGTCCCAAGCCCGACCTATACGCTGGTGCAGTTGTATGAGGGGCCAGACTTTCCCCTCTGGCATTTCGACCTGTACCGGCTTGAAGAGCCCGACGATGTGCACGAACTCGGCTGGGACGAGACTCAGGATGGAGTCGCGCTGATCGAATGGCCGGATCGGGCAGGCCGCCATTTGCCGGCGCACCGGTTGGACGTATTCCTTGAAAACTCTGGGGATGGGCGCCGGGCGAGGCTGGAACCGCAGGGCGAAGGCTGGCAGGAACGGCTGGATGAACGCCTTGGCTGATCAGCGCACCGCACAGATTAATTCTTTCCTGAAGTCGGCCGGGAATGGCTGGGACACGGCGCGGCGCCATGCGCTCGGGCAGGATGCTTCCACACGGCGGTATATCCGGCTGTTCCGGGAAGATGGCGCGACGGCGCTTCTCATGGATGCGCCTCGGGTGGAGAGTGAGCCTTGTCCGCCGGACGCAGATCCAGTGACCCGTGCGCGTCTCGGCTGGAATGCGATGACCCGTTTGGCCGCATCGCGTGTCGAAGCGTTCGTCCTGATTTCTCGGCATTTGCGCAGTCTTGGTCTGTCCGCTCCCAAGATTTATCACTTTGACTCAGCAAACGGGTTCGCGTTGATCGAGGACTTTGGCGACGGGCGTGAATTCGCGCGCCTGATCGAACGCGGCGCGGAAGACGAAACGAAGCTCTACACAGCAGCGGCTGAACGGCTGGCGATTGTCCACAAGGCGTCCATACCGAACGTGCTGTCTCTGGACGGGATCAGTTGGCCAATCCTTGAATTCGACGCAGTTGCACTCGGCGCAAACGCGGACCTGTATGCTGACTGGCTGCGGGCCGAAGTCGGGCAGGGGCCGCTGACTGGCGCTGAGCGAGCGCGCTGGGAACGAGAACGTGACGCCCTGATCGCGCAGGCTGTGTCGTTCCCGCGCGCGCTGACGCTGCGCGACTATCATGCCGAGAACCTGCTCTGGTTGCCGGAAGGCGATGTGGGGCTGCTGGATTTCCAGGATGCGGTTGTCGGTTGGGACGCCTGGGACCTCGCTATGCTGACGCAGGATGCCCGGCGGAACGTTTCGCCGGAAGCGGCCGAGGCGGCGATCTCTACGTTCCTCACACTGACTGGCCAGTCGCGTGCTGCGTTTGATGAACGCCTTGCCGTGATTGGCGCGCTGAATGCGCTGCGGATTGCGGGCGTATTCTCGCGTCTCCAGCACCGGGACGGCAAACCCCGTTATGGCGACTTCCAGCCGAGGCAGTTGCATTTGCTGGCGAAGAACTTGTCACATCCCGCGCTTGCCGGAATGGCTGCCTTCGTCCGTGAAACGACACCATTTGTTTTCGAGGCGCGCGCATGAGTGTTCCGGTTCCGCATACCGCGATGGTGTTGGCGGCCGGTCTTGGCACGCGGATGCGCCCACTGACGGATACGACGCCGAAGCCGCTGCTGAAGGTCCGTGGCAAGGCGCTAATCGACCGGCTGCTTGACCCGCTGGTTGCCGCGGGTGTCGAGCGCATCGTCGTCAACGCCCATTACCTGGCTGACCAGATCGACACGCATGTGCTGGCACGGACGGATGTGAAGGTTTTGCTGTCGGACGAGCGCGGGGAAGTGCTGGAGACGGGCGGAGCGATCGCCAAGGCGCGCGGCCTTCTGGGCGATGACCCGATCTATGTGCTGAATACGGACGCCTTCTGGGCGCCGGAATCGCCGGAGCCATTTCTTGCGCTTGCGGCCGCGTTCGATCCGGAGACGGAGGATGAGCGGCTCTTGATTGCCGACACTGGTCAGGCTCTAGGGTTTGATGGGCCGGGAGACTTTTTCCTGCAGGACGGCGACAGGCTTGTGCGCAGGGGCAGCGCCGCTTCGGCCCCTTGGGCATATGCTGGCGTAAGGATCATGAAACCGCAGCTTTATGACGGCCTGCCAGTGGCGCGTTTCTCTGCACTGAAGATTTGGGACGAACTGATCCCCGCGGGCCGACTTACCGGACAGAAGCTGGGCCGGTTCTGGCTGCATGTGGGTGATCCCAAAGCGCTCGCCGATGCCGAGATGTGGATCGCCTGCCATGGCGGCTGACGTCCGGCCCTTCGGCGCAGGCGCTCCCAAGGTCTGGACAATTCCTCCCGGCACGGACTTTCTCGGCTCTCTCGCGCGCGAACTGGCCCGGGCTTTCGACCTCAAAAACCGGGCTGACGCACTGGCGGACGCTACCATCTATGTTCCCAATAGGCGTTCGGCCCGCGCGCTGACGCTGGCGCTATTCGATGCACAAGGCGGCAACGGCACACTGCTGCCGCCGGATATCCGCACCTTGGGAGACCTTGAGTCTGAAGAGCCGCCGCCGGTGGCCGAAGCGGCGATGGCACGCCTCTCGCCTCTGCTGTCGCCCGCGACAAGGCTGGGCGCACTCGCGCAGCTGGCTTCGACTTACTATCAAAGCGAATACGGGCGGCGCCTGCCGCCGGCTTCCGCGCTGGCGGCAGCGCGGCAGTTATCGCGGCTGCTAGAGCAGGCCACGCTGGCCGAGGGACCGATCGACTGGACCGGGCTGCCGGCGCTGGTCAGCGACGTGGAACTGGCAGTGCATTGGGAAAGCTCCGTGAAGTTCCTTTCGATCATTGGTGAAATGTGGCCGGACTGGTTGCGCGAGCGCAATGCGGGGGACCCCTTTGCTCAGCGTCAACAAGCTGCGGACGCATTGGTTGCGTCATGGACCGGGACCCCGCCTGCAGCTCCGGTGATCATCGCGGGGTCGACCGGCGCGACGCCCTCGGGTCGAGCACTGATGAAGGCGGCGATGAATCTGCCCCAAGGATTGGTTGTATTTCCGGGGCTGGATACGGACCTGAGGGAGAAAGCCCACCGCGCCGTTGCCGGTGCGCCGAGCCACCCGCAGTTCGCATTGGTTCGCACGCTGAAGAGTTTAGGTCTTGCCCTCAAGGACGTAGCGGAATGGCCGGAGGCCGATCATGCGCAGGTTTCGCCCGCGCGGCGGCGGCTTGTGTATGAGGCGCTGGCGCCCGCTGACGACACGGCGGACTGGCGCGAGACGCTGGAAGAACTGGCAGCGTTGGAGGGGACGACACCTTCAGGCTTCGCACGTGAAGCGCTTGGCGGACTTTCCGTGGTCGAGCTGCCGAACGAGGCGGCCGAGGCAGAAGCGGCAGCATTGTTGTTGCGAGGTATCCTGGAAGAGCCGGGGGCAACGGCCGCGCTGGTGACGCCGGACGCAGGATTGGCGCGGCGTGTGGGCGCGCTTCTGGAACGGTGGGGCATTTCCGTGCCGCCCTCAGCGGGGCGTCCATTGGGAAGGACGCAAGCGGGCAGCCTGATTGCACTCTGCGCGCGCTGGGCAGTTGATCCGGCTGACCCTGTGACATTGTCCGCCGTGCTGAAGCATGCCTTCGTGCGCAACCGCACGGCAGGGGACCTTCTTGACCTGCATTTCCTGCGCGGCGCTCGGCGATGGCAGACGCTCGATGAGCTGGCGCTGCGCATCGACGAGAAGTTCGATGAGGAACGCGTGCCCGCGTTCACAAAAGCCGAACAGGCGCAGGCTGCTGCTTTCGTCCGCGAACTGTCGGACCTGTTTGACCGGATCAAAGCCGATTTCTCGCATGCCGATGCAATGAATGTGGCCGAAGGCGTGCGCCGGATTGCTGCACTGGCTGGAGAGATCAGCGAGACGCCGCTGCCATGGGCGGGCGAAGATGGCGCTGGCGCCTCCAAGCTCTTGGAGCGCATCCGCGAGATAGGGGAGTTTCTCGGCGAAGTGCCGCCGCGAGACATTGCCGAACTGGTCGAAACCGAATGCGCCAACCTGACCGTAAGCATGGGAGAGGCTGAGCATCCGCGCCTCAGCATATGGGGGCCGCTCGAGGCACGCCTCCAGTCTGCTGACCTTGTGGTGCTGGCTGGTCTCAATGAGGATGTCTGGCCGGAGAAGACGCCGCCGGATGCGTTCCTTCCCCGCCGTTTCCGAACCCTGCTGGGCATGCCTGACCCGGATGAACGGCTTGGCTTGTCGGCGCATGACTTTGCGCAGCTCGCCTGCGCGCCGCGCGTGGTGATGCTTCATTCGTCGCGAAGGGACGATGCGCCAGCAGTCGCCTCTCGCTGGGTATGGCGGCTGCGGACGTTGGCGCAAGGTGCGCTGTTTGAAGCGGCGCCGGACGTATTGGCCGGGACATACGCAGCCCTGCCGGACTGGGTGCGGCAGATACAGGCAAACGGGATAGGTTCGCAGGAAGCTGGTTTCAGCGCGGAGCCGCGGCCGACGCGGCGCCCGGAGGCTTGGCCGAAGAAGTTGTCGGTGACCAGAATCGACCGGTTGCAACGTGATCCATATTCGATCTGGGCGGAATCGGTCCTTGGACTGCGCGTCCTCGATCCAATGAACGGACCAATGCAGGCAAACCTTAAAGGCACGGCGGTTCACCGGGCAGTGGAGCGCTTTGACGAGGAAAGTGCCGAGAAGTCTGCCACAAACCTGCTTGCCCTGTTTGGCGAGGAGTTGCGCAAAGCCGGTGAGTGCGAGGCGGACTGGCTGAGTCGCCAGGCAATCTGGGAGGACGTGGCCAACTGGTTCGTCGGCTGGCGTACAGGGCGTGACATTTCAGGCGGCAGAAAGCTCGAAGTGAACGGCAAGCTCCAGTACGATATCGCGGGCCAAGCATTCACATTGTCGGCGCAGGCAGACCGGATCGAAATCGGAGCGACGGGATCGATCACGATCGTGGATTTCAAGACAGGTAGTGCGCCTACGGACAAGATGATCCGCACGGGCTTTGACCAGCAGATGCCTCTTCAGGCGCTGATTGCCGCGAAAGGCGGATTCGAGGGCGTGGGCGCAGCGCCGGTGGTTGCGCTTGAGTATGTCGAGCTTCGCGGGAAGTATGGCTCACGCATGGTCGGTCCCGGCAAGGATGGCGAACTGACGCCTGAAAACATGGCCGCGAAGGCAGAGGAAGGCATGAAGCGCCTGATCGACGCCTATCGCGCGCCGGACGCCGTGTTCGCGTCTGCACCGCGTGTGCAGTTTGTGAAGTATGATTACGGGTTCAATTTGCTCGCCCGGCGAGCTGAGTGGACAAGCGACACATCAGACGGGGAGGGCGGCAGTGACTGACCCTGCCCAAAAGGCCGCGCTGCAAGCGGCGACAGCGGCGCAGGCGCTCGCTGCGAACCCTGGATGGTCCGCCTTTGCCCGGGCGAATGCAGGAAGCGGCAAGACCAAGGTGTTGATTGACCGGGTTGCGAGGTTGCTTCTGCGGCGGCCGGATGGGCGGCCCGGCGCGGCGCCGGACTCCATCCTGTGCATCACCTATACCCGCGCCGCCGCGAGCGAGATGTTGACGCGCCTTTTCGAAACGCTCGGGCGCTGGGCGGTCATGGAAGACGAGCCGCTGCGCGAAGCTTTGTCCAAGCTGGAGGAAGCACAGCCCGGGGACTATTCGCTGGATCAGCTCAAAGCGGCGCGGGCACTGTTCGCGCGCGCGCTTGAGACGCCAGGCGGCCTGCGCATCGAGACGATCCATGCCTTCTGTGCACGGATCCTGAGACGTTTTCCACTTGAGGCGGGTGTCATGCCCGGATTTGTGGAGCTGGAGGAAGAGGACGCGCGCGAGATCTGGATGGTGGCGAAACGGCAGGCAATCCTGGACGCCGCTCAAGACGCACCTGAAGCGCTGGCGCTGTTGGCACGCGAGGCCGGGCGGGACGGCGCTTCAAGTGCGCTGGATATGTTGAGAAGTGCCGGGCGGGCATTGCGAACTTTTGCGGCGGAGCACGAGGGCCAATGGCCCGCGATGGAAGCTGCGCTGCGGGTGGTGATCCGGCCACCTCAAGGAACCCCGGACGAGTTGCTGGCGCGGGCTATGGGGGCTGACCTTCCTGTATCTGCAATCCGGCGGTGCCTTGATGCTCTGATGGCGGGGAAGAAAACCGACGTCGCGACCGCGGAGCAGCTGGAGGCGACGCTGGGCGCAGGCGATCCGCATGCCGCGTTCGAGGCATATGCGCAAATATTTCTTACGCAAACAGGAGGCGTAAGGAAGTCGAATCCGTACACGAAGGAAGTTGCAAAGGCGGCGCCCGAGGTAGAGGAGTTGTTTGCGCTGGGCGATAATCCAGGCACAGAGTCGAGGCGGATGCTGGCGCTGCTCGACGACCTTAAGCGCGCAGAAGCGTTCGCGAGGACGCGGGCGCTTTTGGAAATCGGCCTGCCGGCGCTGGAGACCTATGAAGGCGAAAAAGGGCGGCGCGGTGCGCTGGATTTCGATGACCTGATCGAACGCACGCGAGACCTTTTGGCCTCTGAAGGCCTGTCGAGCTGGGTGCTTTACAAACTGGATGGTGGATTAAGCCATGTGCTGCTCGATGAAGCGCAGGATACCAGCCCGGCGCAATGGGAGCTGATCCGATCTCTGACGCAGGAGTTTACGGCAGGGCAAGGGCGGGAACGCCTGCAGGACCCACGCACAATCTTCATGGTAGGTGACGAGAAACAGTCCATCTATTCATTTCAGGGCGCAGACCCGGCGCGGTTCCTGACGGAAACTCAGGCTCTCACACTCCGTGATCCGGATGTCGCGCATGCCGATATGCGGATGTCATTCCGATCCAGTCCTGAGATTCTGACTTTTGTGGATACAGTCTGGAATACAGCTGCGCCGATCGATCTTCCGTTTGCGGAAGACCGGCCCGATACCGCTGACCAGATTGTTCATACGGCGCGGCGCTGGAACGAGGCCGGTTTCGTAGAGCTTTGGCCGGTGGTGGAGCGAGATCCGGAACCAGACACCGACGCCTGGGCACGGCCGGTGGATGCATTGCGCGTAACATCGCCAAAGGTGAAACTGGCTCGCGCAATTGCCAAGTCTGTCAAGGAGATGGTGTCGGGCGGCGCGGCTGTCTGGGATAAGAGCGGGCGGCAGCGGCCGGCGCGACCTGGCGATGTACTTGTGCTTGTACGGGAGCGCCGCGGCGGACTGTTCGAAGCAGTAATCAATGCGCTCAAGAGTGCAGGGGTCCCTGTGGCAGGCGCAGATCGGTTGTTGTTGTCAGACTATATCGGCGTGCAGGATTGCCTGAACCTGATGCGCTTTGCGGTGTTGCCTTCGCGTGATCTTACGCTCGCAGAAATACTGCGTGGTCCGTTTGGTGGTCTGGTCGATGATGACCGGTACCTCTTCGAACTGTCGGCCGGACGCAGGCAAGGCGAGACCCTCTGGAGCCGGGTGCAGGCGAGCACTGACCCGGACGTCGAACGCCTTCAACCTTTCCTCAGTTCTTTGATTGACCGGGCAGCGCTTCCACCCTTCGAGTTCCTGTCGGGTGTGCTGGACATACCGGATCAGGACGGGCGCACAGGTTGGGAAAAGCTGAATGCGCGGCTCGGGACACCAGCGCGCGATCCGGTCGAAGCGTTGCTTGCGCGGACGCTTGCGCATGACACGTCTGGCCCGTCATCGCTTCAGCTTTTCGTCGCGTCGATGGAAGCAACGCCCGTAGAAATCAAGCGCGACCTTGCCGAAGCGGGCGGTGAGGTGCGTGTGATGACTGTCCACGGTGCGAAAGGACTGCAGGCGCCCATCGTGATTTTGCCGGACACCACGGCAAAGCCGAAGCTGACAACCGAATCGATACTGTCTGTGGACGGTGCATTGATCTGGTCGCCCCGAAAGGACACAGACATCGAGCCCGCTAAAAGGGCACGGATGATCGCCGAAGCTAAGGCGCACGAAGAACATCGCCGTCTGCTTTATGTAGCACTCACGCGCGCGCAAGATCGTCTGCTGATTGCGGGGCACTGGAGCGGGCGGGAGGGCGAAGGCGCCAAAGGCTATGACAAAGACGCCTGGTATTCACTGTGTCGCAACGCGATGGATCATCTGCCCTGTGAAGCGCTGGAAGACGGCCGGTTTCAGTATGGCGCGTTGCTGCCAGTGCCGGATCTCGAGGTGGCGGCAGAAGCAAAGGCAGCGCCGCTGCCTGAATGGGTGGGGCGTACGCCGTCTGCCGAGGTCGTGACGCGTCGGCTCACCGCGCCAACGAGCCTGCTTGGCCCGAAGATGAGGGTGGTTGCGCCGTTTGATCCGAAACGCGAGGCGCGCCTGAAGCGCGGACGGCTGATCCACAGCCTGCTTCAATACTTGCCTGAGCTTGAACCAGGCGCACGCCATGCTGCCGGCGAGGCCTTCCTGGCCCGTGAGCTGGAACTCACCGTTGCGCAACGAACCGAAATGTTGTCCGCCGCGGAGAGGATTCTGAACGACCCTGACCTCTCCGATCTTTTTCAGCCAGGTGGCCGTGCAGAGGCTGCCGTGATCGGGACCTCTCCCAGACTGCCAAACCTGGTGATCAACGGGCGGGTGGACCGGCTGGTGGTGACGCCTCAGAGGGTGTTGGTGATCGACTTCAAGACCGACCAGCCTGCGCCAGAGGATGTGTCCGGCGTTGCGGATACCTACATTACCCAGATGGCAGCGTATTCTGCCGTATTGGAGGCCGCCTTTCCGGGCCGCGAGATTGTTGCCGTCTTGTGCTGGACAGACGGTCCGAGAATGATGCGTATCCCACCGGAACTGCTGTCAGAATCCCTCAACAATGCCTTGAGGGCGGTTTGACACCGAAAAAGATTTCCTATGTATCAGGCTCCCGAACCGGGCCGCAGAAGGAGCCTTAGCCATGGCTGGTATGGACGTAACCGACGACGAATTCGACGCCCTCCTCGGCGCGTCTGAAGTGCCAGTGGTCGTTGATTTCTGGGCAGAGTGGTGCGGGCCGTGCAAGCAGATGGCGCCCCATATCGAAGCCGTGGCCACGGAACTCGATGGAAAAGTGAAGATCGTGAAACTGAACGTGGACGACTATCCGCTCGTTGGCGCCAAGTATGGTGTGCGAGGATTGCCCACGATGCTGCTGTTCAAGGGCGGCAAGGTCACGGCGACACATAACGGTGCGATGAACCGCCAAGCTTTGGCCAACTGGATCTCCCAGTCTATCTGATTCGCGCTTTCAGGCGACCCGGTCGCTCGTCAGAGCAATGAAGACGTCTTCTAGATCTGGAGACTTGGTCGAAAGATCCGCAACGCTGATACCGGCAGCGCGCGCCTTTTCCAGAAGGCGCCCGATGCCGGTTTCGGCTGTCTTGAACGTAATTGCGAGAGTGCCGTCCGGACGCAGTTTCGCGTCATGCATCGCAAGTTCAGCCGGAACGGCCGTGATCGGCTCGCGGGGCATAATGATCAGTGTCTTGTAGTCGAGGCGGGCAAGAAGCTTTGAGGTCGGTTCGCAGGCGATGATTTCGCCGTGGTTGACGATGGCGATGGTATCGCAAAGCTCTTCGGCTTCTTCGAGATAGTGGGTCGTCAGGATGATCGTGGTGCCCTTGGCGTGGAGTTCTTGCACATAATCCCACATCAGGCGCCGGAGTTCGACGTCCACGCCGGCCGTCGGCTCGTCGAGGATCAGCACGGGCGGATTGTGGACCAAAGCTTTGGCGACCATCAGGCGACGTTTCATGCCGCCGGACAACTGGCGGACATAGGCGTCCTTCTTGTCGACAAGGCCGAGGGCGGTGAGGATTTCCACAGACCGGCGTTCCGCCTTCGGCACACCGTAGAACCCGGCCATGAGTTCAAGCATTTCGAACGGGGTGAAGAAGGGGTCGGCGACGACTTCCTGGTTCACCACGCCGATGGCGGCGCGGCTCTGGCGGGGATGCGCGTCGATGTCGAGACCCCAGATTTCAGCAGAGCCGGAGGTTTTTTTCACGAGACCGGCCAGAATATTGATGAAAGTCGACTTTCCAGCCCCGTTTGGGCCGAGAAGGCCGAAGATCGAGCCCGTTGGAATCTGAAGGGAGATGCCCTTGAGGGCCTGCTTTTCCGGCATTTTGCCGGTCGCCGCATAGGTTTTCCGCAAATCTCGGACTTCGATGGCGAATTTGGGATCTGGCATGGCGGTCTTTCGTCGCGACATTCGGCGTGCCTTGCAAGGCGATTGCCCAGACTTTAGTTAGATATCAAGTAGTGCAGGGGCAAGCGTCCCTCGCTTCAGACCTTCCGGAGTTCCGCAATGCCCCTCAAGCGCGATGTCTTTACGCCGCCTGAAATCTCAATGGTCACCAGCCGCAAGGTCTCCTGCAACGGTGGCGGCGGCGCCTTGGGGCATCCGAAGGTCTGGTACGAGATGGGCGACGAGGATTTCGTCGAGTGCAAGTATTGCGACCGCCGGTTCGTGCTGATCGGCGGCCGTGAAGACCCGTCGCGCCCGAAATAGCTCCGCAACCCGCTGACGCAGGCCAGGCAAGATGCATGTCCTGATATCAGGCGGGGGGATTGGGGGGCTGACAGCCGCCCTCGCATTTGTGAAATTCGGTCATCAGGTAACCGTGCTGGAACAGTCGCCGGTGCTGGACGAGGTCGGCGCCGGACTCCAAATAAGCCCGAACGGCATGCGGGTTTTCGAGGCGCTGGGTGTCAGTGCGCGCGTCGAAAAAGACGCGTTCCGCCCACGTTCGCAGGAGCTGAGATTTGGACGGGGCGGTGGCCGCATCCTGTCGATTCCCCTTCGCGACGCTTCTCGCGCAAGGTGGGGTGGCGAATACCTGCATGTTCACCGCGCGGACCTGGTTGAGGCGCTGGCCGGCGCGCTTGATGACCGTGCGCCGGATGTCGTGCATCTGGGGCGTCGTGTTGTTTCATATTCCCAGGACGATAGCGTAGTCATGGCGCATCTGCAGGATGGCACAAGCGTTCGTGGCGATCTGTTAGTGGGCGCCGACGGCATTCATTCAGCCATTCGTACACAGATGATCGGGCCGGACACGCCGCGGTTCACGGGTCATGTGGCTTGGCGCGCTGTCGTTCCGGTATCCGAATTGGGCTCGGATGCACCGCCGGAGTCGGCGTGTGTGTGGGTGGGTGGGCGACGCCATGCCGTGACTTACCGGTTGCGGCGCGGAAGCCTCGCGAACCTTGTCGCCGTGGTTGAATCAAAAACTCCAGAAACGGAGTCCTGGACTGCGACAGGCGCGCGCGAACAGGCGCTGAAGGATTTCAAGCGCTGGTCTCCAGTGATCCGATCAATCATCGAAAAGGCGCCAGTGCTGAACCGTTGGGCGCTGTATGACCGATTGCCGCTCGAGAGATGGTCCGATGGACGTGTCGTGCTGATGGGCGATGCGTGCCATCCAATGCTGCCGTTCCTTGCGCAGGGTGCCGTGATGGCGATCGAGGATGCATTTGTGCTTGCGCATCTTGTGACGCGCAAACCTGATCTGCGCGATGCGCTGACATCCTACGAAGCGGAGCGCAAACCACGCACGTCGCGCGTGCAAGCCGGTGCACGGAACAACGCGACATTGTTCCATCGCGGTGATCCGTTCACGCAGCTTGCGACCTATGGGCCGATCTGGCTTGCAGGTCAGTTCCTTCCCTCCGTGGCGCACGGTCAGTATGACTGGATCTACAAACATGATGTGACGGATACGCCTGTCACATCTTCTTGACCGCCGGTCACATAAAAGAACGTAGGGAAACGGCGCATGCTTTCAGTCCTTGACCTGTTCCGCATCGGAATTGGCCCCTCCAGTTCGCACACGGTTGGACCGATACGTATTGGTGCCCGTTTCCTGAGCGAGTTGGCGCAAGGCGGAGTGATCTCACATACGGCGCGGATCGAGGTCGAACTTCAGGGATCGTTGGCACTGACGGGCGTGGGACACGGTACGCCCAAAGCTGTGATGCTGGGCCTTCTGGGATTGGATCCGGAAACTCTGGACCCGGAAGATGCCGAAGTGCGGGTTAGGGCACTTGAAGGCTCACGCATGCTGCCGTTGCCGGACGGGCGAACGATTGCATTTGATACTGCGCAGGACATTCGCCTTGCCTATGAGGTGATCCCCAAGCTGCATCCGAATGGCATGCGGCTGCGCGCGTTCGATTCGCAGGGAGCCGTGCTTGCGGACAGCACCTGGTATTCGACAGGCGGCGGTTTCATCGCCTCGCAGCGGCAACTGGAGCGTCCCGTTCGGGATGACATCGTGCCCGGTGGCCCTTCGGTGTCCTTTCCATTCATCTCTGCGGCTGAATTGCTGGCGATCTGTCAGCGCTCAGGCAAGCGTATCGATGAAGTGATCCTGGCCAACGAATCGGCCAAGCGGCCCGAGGCCGATACATGTGCGGCGCTTGACCGGATTGCGGGCGTGATGATGGCCTGTATTGACCGGGGCCTGACCCGCACCGGCACATTGCCGGGCGGGCTGAGAGTTCGTCGCCGGGCGCCGGAAATCTGGCAGAAGCTGCGCGCCGGTCCGCCCTCCAATGAGCGCGAACAGCTGTTCGACTGGCTGAACGTCTATGCGATGGCTGTGAACGAAGAAAATGCAGCAGGCGGGCAGGTTGTGACCGCACCGACGAACGGAGCGGCGGGGATTATTCCGTCAGTGATTCGGCACTATTGCTGGGAATCGGAAGACCGTCTTGTCCGCGTCCGGAGGTTCCTGTTGACCGCGGGCGGCGTGGGCCTGCTTTACAAGCAGCGCGCCTCCATCTCCGGCGCTGAGATGGGATGCCAGGGTGAGGTGGGCGTGGCCTGCTCGATGGCCGCTGCTGGGCTTGCAGCGGTTTGGGGTGGTACGCCGCAACAAGTGTGCAATGCGGCTGAGATCGCCATGGAGCACAATCTGGGACTGACCTGCGACCCTGTAGGCGGGCTGGTTCAGATTCCCTGCATCGAGCGCAATGCGATCGGATCCGTGAAGGCCGCAAACGCGGCGCGTCTGGCCCTGCATTCGCTGGAGCAGACGAAGGTGTCTCTCGATCAGGTGATCGAGACGATGCGCCAGACCGGAATCGACATGTCCTCGAAATACAAGGAAACAAGCCAAGGTGGCCTGGCGGTCAATGTCGTGGAATGCTAGCGCCTAGTCGGACGACAGGGCGCGCAGCACTTTTGCCATCGATTCGAGCTTTGCCACCGAATTCGTGCGGTCGATGAGGGTGTGGCAGCGCGCGCGCGCCTCGGTGACCGGATCGCGTTTGTCTGGCGTGCCGCCTTCCGCGTCCTGAAACAATTCCGCGATCGGAACGCGCAAGACGCGGGCAACACTCGCGAGCATACCGGCGCTCAGGCGGTTGGTGCCTGTTTCGTATTTCTGAAGCTGCTGGTGGCTGATCCCGAGCTCCTGGCCCAACTCGGATAGGGTGAAATTTTGTGCGGTGCGCAGTTCCCTGATCTTTTCGCCGACCATTTGGTCAATCCGAGTGGGAGAACGGGAACCGGCAACACGAGCTTCGTCGATCATTTTTCTACCTTTTGGCTTCTTTTCCCGTTTTCCTCCACAATAAGTGGAAGGCAATGCAGTCAGTACCCAAAAAAACAGCGTACCGGTCGAGTATCCATAATGTAAGATTTGCTACTACCCGCCAGACCCCCCGAGGGCGCCTAGCTAGTAGTCCTTTTTCCAGCGGACTGAAACGCGCGACTCACCTGTCGATTTTGTCTCCGAGGAGACAGATACCTGAGGTCGCGGTTGCCACTCAACTTCGACGGAATTGCCGGCGGCGCCCTGGGTGGTCACCTCAAGGTAGACGTCCGGGGCAAGATACTGACCAACAC
>CAZXQD010000002.1:55988-86225 GCA_964643405.1 uncultured Hyphomonas sp.
GTCGACTCCCACACGAAGCCTGTCGACTCCGAGACCAGCCTGGATTGCTCCGATCGGATTCAGGCCGGAATCCTGACCTGCAAGGCGCGCAATCGAAGCGGCCAGTTCGGCCGCTTCAAGCGCGGAAAGGTCTACGGAGGACCTGCCGAACAGCATACGGGAAAGGATTTCATCCTGTGGAAGGGACGGCGTGCTCGTCAGTTCAATGGTTGGACGCGTAGGTGCTCCGCTAACATCCGCGCGCACCGAAAAGCCATCGACCTCCCGCGTTGCGGACACCGCCATTCGCGCGGTATCGAGCGGGCCGTCAAAGTTGATTTGGCCGCTATCGAACTCGAACGGGCGCTGCGCCAACTCCAGCGAACCACGCACCAGTGTTGCACGTCCATTCAGCATTATGTTGTCGGGCCGGCCTGTGACTTTGAGGTTCACGCCCCAGTCGCTGTCCAAGCCTCGGCCACGCACGAAAACGCCTCGTGGTGCGGAGACATCGAGGTCCAGCCGTATCGGCTTGTTGAGCACCGTCTGGCGCGGCGCATCAGGATCATCGGTTGTCCAACGTACATTCAGGGTGCGGATGGAATTGTTCGAGAAGTTGTCCATATTGAAGCGCGCCTCATTTATGGCGAGCTTGCCGCTGAGTACGCGGTCAGTTTCTTCTTCCGTCAGCTTCGCGTTACCTGTGATGCGTGCGATGTCACCGAGACGATCAAAGACCAACAGGCGATTGAACGTCACGCTGATTCCGGCTTCCGTTTCGGCGAGGCGGCCGTTCAGGTCGAGACTTCCGCCCTCTGTGCCTGCGCCCTTCCCGGTTAGCGTCAGCACGCCGCTTTCGTAACTCGCATCGACGTCGAGGTTCCGGAGGCTCATGCCCGTTGAACCATACTCATAGGTACCGTTGCGAACGCTTGTGTCGGACTTGATGCCGGGTTTGGCAAGCGAGCCAGATATTTCCGTCCGGCTACTCAGTGTGCCGCCAACATCATGTCCGTATGCGAGCGCGATCACGCGGACCGATTCAAGCTCGCCGTTCACATCGATGAGCGCTTCCAGAGGCCGCTGCTGATCGAACTGGACGATCCCGGTTTCCGATGGACGCATCGGAATGCGCGCAGCTGCGTTGGCTTTCAAGTCAGGCCCGTAGGTGGACTGACCGGTCAAAACCAGCGTTTGCCTGTCCATTCGGCCATTCATGCGGAAATCTATCTTGGTGTTGAGGCCAGAGACGGCACTTGTCGCCGAGAGGTCGAACACGCCTTCGGGCGTTTCGCCATACAGGCGACCGTTCGCGCGGCCCGATACAACGGCTTCAACTGCCGGATACCCGAGCGCCGAGAGCACTGGCGCAATTGAAAGGTTCTGCATCGTTACAGAACTGCTGGACGTATCGTCGCCCGGACGAAGCCGCGCCTGCAACCGCCCGCCGAGCAATGACACGTCGGCGTCAAGCGTCGGTGCGGTGCCCAGTGACCACGCGATGTCGTTGCGGGTTGCGATGGCAATGCCCAGCAAAGTGCCGGACAGGGACAGTGTACCAGAAGGCGGACCTTCAGCGATCGCGACGAGACCGCGGAAACCGAGGTCGCTGTTGGCGCGGAAATGCTTGTCGATCATCCGGCCTTCGAATCTGTAGCCTTCATCCGCCGTGTTGATCGTGCCGGTTACGGCATCGATGATAAGGTCTTCAGTCACGCGGAAATCGCGCGCATCGAATGTTCCGCCAACATCGAATGGCTCATCTGACTGGCGGCTGGCGGTCCCGCTCAGGCGTAGGCTGCCGAACGTCATGCTGCCGAGCGTGAAACTCCCCGCGTCGGCAGCGAAGTCTGCATCAACTGAGCCGCCATCCATAAGCGAGGCGGACCCGGTGAACTCTATGGAGCCCAGTCTGCCTTCGACATTGTTGAACCGTGTCGTCTCGCCGCGCCGATCAAGGAAGAAAGATGCCGCCGACGCCTGACCGTCCGAGCGGCCTGTTATTGTGACTGGTCCGGAAAAGTCGCCTTCATTGATCAGGATATCAGTATACGCAGTAAGATCCGTCACGCTCCGGCCACTGATGCGGGCACTGCCACCTTCAGTACTCGCGGCAAGTTTTACACCTCCGGACTGGCGGGCTACACGGACTGTTCCTTTGCCGAGGTTCATCTCGTTACCGGAAACGATCAGCGTCTTGATCTGCTGGAAGGAGAGGCGGAGATCGGGGCTGCCGGGGCCATAAATGCTGCCCGTGGTCTGGGCCTCAAGACCCGGAAGTCGGACGTCGAGCCGGCGAATATCGCCCGCCTCAGGCCGTATGCGGAGCATGCCGCGGAGCGATCCGCGCCCGTTGATGAGAGATTTCAGATTGTCGAAGCTAGTGGCGACAGGCGCGAGGTTGAGGTTCAGGCCCAGTTCGAAATCATCAAGCTTTCCCTTGGCCTGCACGAACCCGGCCGCACTACCAGCGAAGCCGCCTGGCAGGGCGGCAATAGACTGCGAGATCTTGCCGGATACGTTCAGTGTGTTGTCAGCGAAACCCGCCTCGCCCAGGAGCTGAGCGTTGCCAGTCTTGTGCGTAATCTCCACAGCGTCGACCAATAAGCGGCGGCTCGAGACATCGAATACGCCGTTTCCCGCCACGGCCACGTCATCCCCAAGGATGCCGTAGGCTATTTCGTTTGAGGCCAGTGGTCTTGAGACTTTCAGATCTGCCGTGAATGGGATGCGCGCGCCTTCCAGGCTCACGGTAACGAGGCCCGCCATCGTTTCGAATGGCAGGCCGGCATCTGGGCGTACTTCAAGGCGCGCGTCGCCGGAATACTGGAAGCCGGCGCCCCGTGGCATGAGCGTGCCGTCAAGCTGGAGAAGGCGTGGTGCGTCCCAGAACGGCGCGAGCGTAGCAAGATTGGCTGTGACGCGCGCAGGCTCGATTAGTTCTAACCCGTCCGCGCGTGAAACCCCGCCAATATCCACCGTGCCTGCGGCAAGGCGGCTGACAAGGGAGAAGGCAACCGACTTCTTCTCGAGCTTCGCGGTGATGTCAGCCTCGGCCTTGGGACCAAGGAAAGTGGCAATATCTGCAGGCAGGGGCAGGGCACCTGCATCAACGCGCAAGGTTGCATCGACTGTTCCGTTTTCGATCTTGCCGGATGCAAAAAACTTGTCGCTTCCATCAATTGCAAGGCGCGCTTCGCCCCGACCATTCTCGAGATTACCGGCCGCTGAAGCGGACAGGATACCTGATGCGTTCGCCGGTAAACGTAGCAGATGGGCGAAGACGCCGCCTTCAGGAGCGACGCCCTCAATCTGCAGATCGAACTCGGAACTCCGATCACGGAGGATGCGGGCATCGATCCGGTCGCCCGCACCTTCTAGCGGTGCAATTTGCAACTGGGCATCAATGGCTCCGCTGCGTTCATTCAGGAAGCGTGCGGAGACGGTGGAGGCTGATTGTGGACCGGCGACGCCTTCGGCTAGGAAGAAGCGATCAATCGTGGCTTTGCCGAGGCGAATTTCCCACGGCTTACTGTCGGTGTCCGGCTGCGGCGTCCGTTGAGGACGCCGGATCACGTTGATGTTCGCGATCGACAGCGACCTGATGTCGACGGTACGAGACAGCAATTGCATCGGGGACCAGGACATGGAGGCGTTTTCAGCCGACAGCCAGACGCCCGAACCGTCGCGGATCTCGATAGAGCCGATCGAAAAGTCCGACAGCGGATCACCTTTTATCTTGCGGACACTCAGGCGGCCGTATCCGGCGACTTCACGGCCGTCGACCTGCGAGATGACAAAATCTCTTCCGGCATCCGTCGTGATCCAGTTTCGCAGGAACAGCACGAGGCATACGAGCAGCAGGGCCACAAGGCCGGCACCAGTAAAGACCGGCCGGCGCTTTGCCAGAGCAAGGGGGGCGAACCGGTCAGCCATCAGAAGGCTTGCCCGATCGAGATATAGACCTGCACCGGCGCGTCTCCGTCGCGACGATTGAGCGGAGTCGCCAGGTCGAGGCGGATCGGTCCGAAGCCGGGATAGTAACGGATACCGAGGCCGATTGAGGCGGCAGCATCCGAGAAGACTTCATCGGGGTTGTCACTTGCCGCGCCCACATCCGTAAACAGGGTGTAACCGAAACGTTCGGACGCACGCCACCGCACTTCTGCTGATGCGGAGAAAAGGTTACGTCCGCCAACAATGTCGCCAAACGCGTTCCGCGGTGAAAGTGACTGGTATTCGTAGCCGCGCACCGTGCCGCCGCCGCCAGCGAAGAATAGCCGGTCCGGCGGTACAGCATCGGAACCGATGAAGGTGCCATACTCTCCTCGGAAAGCGGCAATAACATCTTCGGAGATGGCACGGTAAGTCGAACCGGAAAGTTGCAGGCGGGTATAACCAGGCGTCTTGTCGCCGACCGAAACACCGGATTCAGCGCCGGCGAAAAAGCGGAAGCCGGATTGCGGATCGAGTGGGTCGCCAACATCCGAATAGTTGGCTGTCAACGGAAAAGAGAGCGTCACCTGTTCGCGTTCAATGCCCCCGACAATGCGCGCGCGTTCGTCAACTGTGCGCGTAGCATCAAGCTTGGCGCCCAAAGACACAGTGAACTGCCGGGAAAATGGTTGGGCAAGCGAGGCCCCGACGCTGATCCCTTCGAGGTCATAAGCGTCAGTCTGTTCCGCACGCACGCCCGTCTCAAGTCCAAGTGTGCGGCCGTATCGGCCGATATTCGGGCGCTCGTAGGTGGCCGTCAGATCCTGCGCGAGTGTGGCGACCTTGGAGCTTATGCGCAAACGGTCGGCGCGGCCTGTCAGGTTGCGGCGTTCCCAATAGCCGTCAACACCTACACCTTCCGTGGTGGATGCTGTGACACCAGCTCCGATGGTGCGTGGTTTACCTTCAACGAGTGTGGCGGAGACAGTGTGGAGTCCGTCCTCGCCCGGTGTTTCAGAAATCGTGACACCGATGCCTTCATAGAGGCCTGTCGCGCGCAGGCGCGTTCGCAGCCTGTCGATGAGCGATGGGGTATAGAGAGAACCGTCCGACCATGTCTTCAGGGTTCGGAGCATCTTTTCACTGCGCGCGTCTGAATTCTCTATCACCAGCGCACCAAGCGAAACGCGTGGACCGGGCACGAGCAGAAAGGTCAGCTCGACATTTGCGTCTTCGCGTGAGGCCAGCACATCGATGCCGTCGCTGCGAGCAAAGGCGTATCCTTGGCGCCGCAACTGAAGGACCAGCGCGTCGTCCATTGCCTCGATGGTACTGGTGCGCGCAACGGTGCCTTCGGGCAGGTCACGGAGTTCTTCGTCCAGCTGGCGAGCAACTTCAGGTACCATGTCCTCGCGCCCGGCAAAGTTGCGCGTCAGAACCGTGAAGAGGGGGCCCGGGTCGGCGACCAGCGTGGCCGCGTCGCCAGCCGCATCGATCTGGGACGGCGCGATCTCGGCAGCGAGGTAGCCTTCGGATGCCATGAGGTCGCGCAAAACGGTCGCGGAACTGTTCATCCGGTTGCGGGCCTCGAGCACGCTGCGAGGGGGTGGTTCAGCCACGCGGACGAGTTCATTGGCTCGGGCACGCAAGGCCGGAGGCATTCCTTCAACCGCCGCACGGGGGGTAGTTTGGGCTTCCTGAGAGACTGTGTCGCGCAGACCGGGGATCAGGGCGCAGCCAGACGTGGCAGCCAGCAGACAGGCGCCGGCGAAAGGCCGGGCGAACGTCCATGCGATGGCCGGTTTCGCGTCTTTCATCGTGGTCTCAGCTTTCTGCCGGGGCAGGATTGCAAGTACTGGCCCACTCGTACTTGCGAAACCATAACGTACACTTGACAGGTGAATGGTAATGTCCGGTTGCCCCGGTGTTGATTGCCTATCACGTGAACGTGACCCTATATTTCAGTAACCACCGCAGGATTCGCAGCAAATGATGTACCTTTTCGTCCTCGGCGGACTGCTTCTGTTGCTGCTTGGCGGCGAAGCGCTGGTCCGGGGATCGGTCTCTGTCGCCCGTAAACTGAACATTTCGGAGATGGTGATCGGCCTGACGCTGGTCGGATTCGGCACATCGATCCCGGAGCTGGTCACCAGCCTGCAAGCCGTTGACCGGGGCGCAGTCGGCATCGCTGTCGGTAACGTGGTGGGCTCCAACATTGCCAACATCTTCCTGGTGTTGGCGCTGGCGGCGCTTGCCTCTCCAATCCTGGTAAGCCCGAAGGCGCTTGCGCGGGACGGCACGGTCATGCTGGCCACGACGGGCCTGCTTTGCGCGCTTTTGTGGTTTGATCTTTTCGATCGAGTTGCCGGTCTCGTGCTCACAGGATTGCTGCTTGCGTATCTTGTCATTTCCCTGATCGCAGATCAGAAGCGGATTACTCCGCCAGCGGAACTGCACATCGCTGAAGCGAGGGCCATCGAGGTTCAGTACGGACTTGTCACCGGTCTCGTGATAGCGTTGGCGGGCCTTGCCGGTGTTGTCGGCGGCGCGAACCTGCTCGTCACGGGATCGGTCTCGCTGGCTCGGACCTTTGGCATCAGCGAAACCATCATTGGTCTCACGATTGTGGCGGTCGGGACCAGTCTTCCTGAACTTGCCACGGCCATAGTTGCCTCTTTTCGCAAGCGCGCGGACGTCGCGCTCGGCAACATCATCGGTTCCAACATCTTCAACGTCCTTGGCATTCTCGGCATTACGGCGCTCGTGTCACCATTCAGTGTGCGCGGAGACCTTACCGCGGATGCTCTTGCTGGCGGTGAGACACCGAGCATCATTTCATCGGTAGACGCCGGCGCGCTGGTGCTCTCAGCGTGCTTGCTCATGCTGTTTGCAATGACCGGCCGGAAAATCGCGCGCTGGGAGGGCGGGGTTCTCCTTCTCGGCTACATCCTCTACATGGGCCTCACCTTCAACGTTATCCCGGCGCTAAACCTGATCCCCAATGGCTGATGAATCGATCTACAAAGGCCTTGGCCAACTCGGCCAGGCAAGCACCATCCCGGCGACTCCAGAAGCGGCGGTATTGGAGCGCGTGCCAAATCCACATGCGGGTACGCTTTACCTGACGCGCTTCGTGGCGCCCGAGTTTACTTCTCTCTGCCCGGTAACCGGCCAGCCGGATTTCGCACACCTCGTTGTCGACTACGCGCCCGGCCACTGGCTGGTAGAGTCCAAAAGCCTGAAACTTTACCTCACCAGCTTCCGCAACCACGGCGCCTTTCACGAGGACTGCACAGTCACCATCGGTAAACGGATATTCGGGTTCACGGATGCGCGCTGGTTGCGTATTTCCGGGTATTGGTATCCCCGTGGCGGCATTCCGATTGATGTGTTCTGGCAGTCAGGCGCCGTTCCTGAAGGGCTTTATGTTCCCGAAACTGGCGTTCCGCCTTATCGCGGACGGGGCTGATCAGGCCCCTGTCCACCGCTGGATTCGGCCCTCCGGACCTGCGCGAACCCGCTCCGGGGTGGGCGCCTTCGCGGTGCCGAGGTGCACGAAGCCTGCAACGCGTTCATGCGGTTTCAGGGCAAGCAGCGCCCCGGCTTCCTTGTCATAAGCTGCCCACTCGCTCAGCCATACCCCGGCCCATCCGCTCGCATTGGCGGCGAGGAGAAGATTGTAGCAGAGCGCGCCTGCAGAGAGTTCCTGCTCCCAGACAGGCGTGCGGCCATCCTCGACGGGGCTGGAAATGACAGTGACGACAACGGGAGCCCGCAACATCGACTTTTCAGCTTCCTCGATTTGCTGGTCCGGCGCGCTGCGGCCGCGCAGGATGCGCCCGAGTTCCGCGCCGAACTGGGCGCGGGCGTCGCCTTCGAACACGACGAACCGCCAGGGTCCCAATTTGCGGTGATCCGGCACGCGCATCGCCACGCCGAGGAGTTCATCCAGTTCCAGCGGGGCAGGGCCGGGTTCACCGAGGACGAGTTTGTTTGCTGATTTGCGAAGGGCCAGCAGGGCGCGGGCCTCGGCGCTGGGGCGGGCGCCGGCGAGCGGAAGATCGCGCGGCGGTGGCGGCGGAAAGCGTTTGGTCATCACTGTCCGGCTTAATGCGGCCCAGGCGTCAGGTGAAGGACCGAAAACGCGGAGTCGGCCCTGGGAATTGAAATTTCGCGCGCCGCAAGCCATCTAGCTTGCAGAAACGGTCGGGAGGCCAGCATGATTGACAATCCGGACATTGGCGTACCGGCCCCCGCGTGGAAGCGTCTCCGCTTTGAAGCCAGCGCCGCGGCAGCGGAAGAGCCATCCCTTTCGAGCTATCTCAACGCAGCGATTCTTAATCACGCTACTCTCGGCCAAGCTTTATCGTATCACCTGGCGGAAAAGCTCGCGAGCCCGGCAATGGCGACCCAGCAGGTCCGGCATGTAATTGCCGGAATTTACGACAGCGCGCCGGAACTCGTGACAATCGCCGAAGCGGATATGCAGGCCGTGCTGGAGCGCGATCCGGCCTGCCGGGGCATGTTGCAACCCTTCCTCTTCTTCAAAGGCTATCTGGCTCTGCAAACCCACCGTATCGCGCACCAACTGTGGCGTGCCGGCCGCGAGACTCTCGCGTTCCATTTCCAGAGCCGGTCATCGGAACTGTTTGATGTCGATATCCATCCCGCCGCCCGCATCGGGCGCGGCGTGATGTTCGACCACGCCTCCGGCATCACGATTGGCGAAACTGCGGTTGTGGGCGATGGGTGTTCGTTGCTACACGGCGTGACCCTTGGCGGCACCGGCAAGGAGGTGGGTGATCGTCATCCGAAAATCGGGCGAGGCGTATTGCTCTCTGTCGGCGCGAAGATACTCGGCAACATTACTGTAGGTGACGAGGCGAAGGTCGCCGCAGGCAGCGTGGTCTTGAAGGATGTGCCATCGCAATGCACCGTCGCAGGCGTTCCCGCGCGTATTGTCTCTGGACCGACGTGTTGCCAGCCCGCGAAGAGCATGGACCAGGGCATTCCCGACGGCGCCGAAACCTGACGCACGCCTTGCAGCGCAGCACTTTGCGCGGGCGCCGGAAGCGTCTAGTCTCCGGCCGTGTTGATTTGGTTCAGGAATTCCCATGATAAACAAAGAAGAAACCCTGCGCCTTGAGGCCTATCTCAAGGAGAAGCTGCATCCGGGCCTGCGCCTTCTTGCACGCGACAAGGCCAATGATTCCCTCGAAGTGTACCTCGGTGCGGAATTCTTGGCGGTCGTCTACAAGGACGAGGACGAGGGCGAGACCTCGTACCAGTTCATGATGACCGTTCTCAAGGAAGACATCATGGGCGGCTGAGCCGTACATCAGTCTTCGCGGTACGCCGCCCGTTGCAAACGATCGTTTATGGCCTCGCCGAGCCCGGTATCCGGTATCGGGCCGACCGCTATGCGTTCATACCGCGCGTCAAGCGCGCGCAGCACGGCGAACAGTTTGGCGGCGGCTTCGACGAGGTCGCCGCTCGGCGACAGGTTGAGTCCGCCCGCCTGGTCGGGTCCGAAGGTTATGTAGCCCTCGCCGTCTTCCGGCGCGGCAACATTCAGGCGCAGCCGCGCATTCGGGGCGTAGTGGGATTTTAACTGGCCCGGCGCATTGATGCCGTCGTCTGCGCCATGCAGGCGAACGGGGCGGCCAAGCACTTCGGCAATCTGCGTTGTCGGAATGCCGCCGGGGCGCAGCAGCACCGGCTCTTCGCCATCAAATCCGAGAATGGTGGATTCCATCCCCACCTCGCACGGACCGCCGTCGAGGATCAGGTCAATCCGCTCGCCGAGATCTGATTCCACATGTTCGGCCCGGGTCGGGCTGACATGGCCGGAACGGTTGGCAGACGGTGCGACCAGAGGACGTCCAAATACGGTGATCAACGCGCTCGCGGCCTTGTGGCGAGGCCAACGCAGCGCCAGAGTGTCGAGACCCGCACGGGCAAGATCCGACACCTTGCCGGACCGCTGCGCGGGAAGCACCAGCGTCAGTGCGCCCGGCCAGAAAGCTTCGGCGCATTTGCGTGCGAGAGGAGTGAACGCGGCTTCCTGCTCGGCCATCTCCCAGGACGAGACATGCGCGATCAGAGGATTGAACCGGGGCCTGCCCTTGGCTTCGTAGATTGCAGCGACTGCTTCCGGGTTCGCTGCGTCCGCAGCGAGGCCGTACACGGTCTCGGTCGGAATCGCGACAAGGCCACCTTCGCCTAGGATTTCAGCGGCCAGGGCAATAGTTTCCGGAAGAATAGGCACAATGCGCGCTGTCATGGCGGGGCCATACCACTGCAAAGCAATCTGACAAACGGGGCGTTTACTCGGTCCGCTCAGCTTGGCCGGACACTGTGACCACGACTTCGTCGCCGATCCACTTGCCATCCGGGTCCGAACCCTGGCCGAGATCCAGTGCCTTGCGGGTAAAGGTGGCCTTACCGTTCAGCTTGGCTTCCTTGCCGGCGATATCCAGCGTGAAGTTCAGCGGCACGCTGACGGCCTTGCCTTTGAGCGTCATTGTCGCTGTTGCGGTGTAGCCCGTTGCGGCTTGCTTGAAGTCCGACAGCACGACGGTCGCCTGCGGGAAGTCCGTAACGCTGAACCACTCACGGCCCTTAAGGCTGTCATCGTAGAGTTTCTTGCCCGTTGAGGCGGTACGCGTGTCGACGGTTACATTGACCTTGGAGCGCTCAAGCGCCTCCGGATAGAACGCGACATCTGCTGACCAGCTGCCGAAGGCGCCTTCGAAGGGTTTGCCTTCGTAGAGACCGGAGAACCTGATTTCGGATGCGTCGTAGTTGACGGTCCAGTTGGCATCGGAGGAAGCGGCGGCAACCGGCGCAGGCGCTGAACTCGCGGGGCCAGCGCCGAGCAGGGAAGAGGCCGCAATAGCGGCGAACAGGGCGAGGCTGCCGCCGAACGCGAACAGGAAGCCGCGCGCAGGCAGGGTTGGCGGATTGGGTTTGCCGAACAGGCCGGGCAACATGCGTTTCAGCGCGCCGTCCTCTGCGCCGATCTCGTGCTTCACCGCGCCTGCAACATGCAGCGCCAAAAGCCCGATGATGACCCAGGCGCCCTTACTGTGAAAGAACTCGACGATGCCATATAGCCTCTCACCACGCAGGCCCTCCGTGAACGGAAGATGAGGCCAGCTCAGGACGCCATAGAGTACAGTCGAAACCTGGAAAGGCGAGACAGACACCATCAGCCATCCCCCAAGCGGAATGCCGATCATCAACACATAAAAGGCAATGTGAACGGCATGGGACGCTGTTTTCTCCAGCCTTGGCATACCTTCGGGCAACGGCGGCGGTGGGTTCACGAACCGCCAGGCCAGACGGGCCAATGCAAGGAACAGGATTGTAATCCCGATGGACTTGTGCAGCTGAAAGCGCGCCTCGTTCTCCTCCATGTTCCAGCCGAGCCAGATCATGAACATCAGCAATGCGGCCATCGCCCAGTGAAGGGCGATGGCAACAGCCGTGTAGCGCGACGAGGACGCTACGGCATTCATTCAGGCTGACCGGCTGCTTCTTCGAGGAATTCCGTCTCGATGATGATTTCAACATCATCTCCGATGAATTCCAGGTTGCCGGTCATACCGAAGTCCGACCGTTTTAGAGTGGTCTTGGCGGAGAAGCCGATCCGGTCCTGGTCCGGCGCCCAAGGCATCTGCACCATGCCGTTATAGGTCACGTCGAGGGTGACAGGCTTGGTCACGCCGAGGAAGGTCAGGTCACCGGTCACCGTGCCCGTGGTCGGGCTGGATTGGGTGGCGGACGTAGACTTGAATGTGATGATCGGATGGGCGCTGGCGTTGAACCAGGTCGGGTTCAGCGCAAGATCGTCATTCCAGCTGGCATAAGGGCTATCAGCGTGGGTGCCTTTGTAGTCGCCTTGGAAATCGGTTTCTACCGAACGGGGGTCAATGGTCACTTCCACAGAGTTGGCGGCCAGGTCAGACGGGTTGAACTGGAGGGTTGCGTCAAACGTCTTGAAACGGGCGGTGTACTTCGAAATTCCGAGGTGGCTCACGCGCCAGGTGACGGAAGTGTGGGTAGGGTCGATCTTGTAAGTTGCGGCCTGGCCATAGGCCACTTCCGGTGCCGGAGCTGCGGCGGTCTCAGTCGCTTCAGCAGCAGGTGCGGCGGCTTCAGGAGCGGCCGGCGGGGTAGCGGCGGGGGTACAGGCGGCCAGAACCAGCGCGCTGGCCGAAATCAGGAAAAGTCTCATTGTGTTCACCTCCAAAATGTCCAACGGGTCGCCCGCACAACTAGTGCAGACTTTCGGTGCTTGCATCAATTAGACTATCACTCGGCAAGCATAACACCTATCCGCGACATGGAATCCAGATGGCCTACGACGCCCCAGTTGATGAAATAGAGTTTTCTCTCAAGGCGGTAGCGGGTCTGAACCAACTTGAAGGTCTGCCGGGGCTCGAGGCGTATGATGACACGCTGGTCCGCCCGATCCTGGATGAAGCCGCCAAACTGGCCCGCGATGTACTGGCTCCACTCAATCAGATCGGCGATTCGCAGGGTGCCCGGCTGACAGAAAACGGTGTTGTAGCGGCAGACGGGTTCCGGGCGGCCTACGGTGCGTTTAGGGCAGGGGGGTGGATGGGTCTTGCCGCTCCTGAAGAATGGGGCGGGCAGGGATTGCCGCGCGCGCTGGCGCTCGGTGTGATGGAAATGTTCCACGCTGCGAACATGGCCTTTGGCCTCTGCCCGATGTTGAGTTTCGGAGCCATCGAGGCGCTGCTAGCACACGGCACCGACGAGCAGAAAAGGACCTACCTGCCGAAACTTGTTGCTGGCGATTGGACCGGCACAATGAATCTCACAGAGCCGCAAGCCGGTAGCGATGTCGGCGCGCTAACGACGAAGGCCGTGCCTGACGACAACGGCAGTTACGCCATTACCGGGCAGAAAATCTACATCACCTGGGGCGATCACGACCTTTCGGAAAATATCATCCATTTGGTCCTCGCGCGACTTCCCGGCGCGCCTGCCGGATCCCGCGGCGTATCTTTGTTCCTCGTGCCAAAGTTTCTCGTCAATGCGGATGGCACTCCCGGGGCACGCAATGGCGTGCGCTGCATTGGCCTTGAAAAGAAGATCGGGATCCATGCGAGCCCGACTTGCGTGATGGAGTATACTGGCGCCTCAGGCTGGCTGATCGGAGAGCCAAACAAGGGCCTCGCCTGTATGTTCACGATGATGAACTCGGCGCGGCTGAATGTGGGTCTTGAGGGCGTTGCGGTCGGTGATGCGGCTTATCAGGCTGCGTTCGAATATGCGCAGGCGCGAAAGCAGGGCAAAGTCGAGGGCGTTACCGGGGCCGCGCCGATCCTTCACCATGCCGATGTGCGCCGTACACTGATTACCATGCGCGCCCGCGTCGCGGCGGCCCGGGCTATCTGCCATGCGTGCGGTGTCGCGGCAGATATTGCGCATGCGTCCGATACGCCTTCCATCCGTTCTGCCGCGAAAGCCCGCGAGGACTTGCTGACGCCTATCGCCAAGGCCTGGAGCACGGACATGGGCGTCGATGTCGCCAGCCTCGGAGTGCAGGTCCATGGCGGAATAGGTTTCATGTCGGAGACGCTCGCCGCGCAGCTCTACCGTGATGCGCGGATAGCGCCTATTTACGAAGGTACAAACGGCATCCAGGCCATCGATCTTGTGGGACGCAAGCTGGCCGGGAATGGTGGTGCTTCGATGCGGGCGATGTTGACGGAGATAGATGAAACTGTGCGCCTCGCACGCTCAACCAATGACCCGCAGTTCGTTCAGCTGGCTGAACGCCTATGGGCTGCTTCGAAGGCACTCGCCGAGACAACCGATTGGATGCTCGCCCGGATGAAGGCTGAAGAACAGGACAAGGCGCTTGCGGGCGCAACCGCATATCTTGCCCTCGCAGGCGACGTGATAGGCGGTCATTTCCTCACACGTGCGGCACTTGCCGCGCGGCAAAAGGATGGCGACTTCCGGGCGCGCCAGATGGCACTGGCTGGCTTCTTCGCCGAAACATCGCTTGCCTCGGCGCCCGGGCGCGTTCCAGGCATTACGGAAGGCGGCAGCCGTTTCCTCGACAACAGCCGCGCGCTCTTCGGGATCGATTAATTCATGGCGGCCTGGACAAAAACCTATGACGGCGCCGAGCCTGTCCGGATCAACAAGTGGCTGGCGCTCGAAGGTGTCTGTTCGCGGCGAGAGGCCGATGCGCTGATCGGGCAGGGGCTTGTCGAGATTGACGGGAAAGCCGTCACGGAACTGGGTGAGCGGATTGTTCCGGGACAGACAATAAAGCTCAACTCCAAAGCGGCGCAGAAACTGGATAACCAGCTTTCGATAGTGCTCAACAAGCCGGTCGGCTATGTGTCCGGCACTCCGGAACCCGGTGAGACGCCCGCCATACGTCTCATCACCAAGGCCACCTTGAAAGGCGAAGCGCATGCCATCCCGGGCCGCAACAACAAGATGGCGCCGCTGGGTCGGCTCGACAAAGACTCCCGTGGCCTGCTGATCTTGTCAGAAGATGGGGTGCTGGCCAAAGCGATCATTGGCCCGCTGAGCGGCGTCGACAAGGAATACATCGTCCGTGTACTGGGCGAAATCACGCCAGAAAAGCTTGCCCTCCTGCGCCATGGCCTTGAACTGGATGGCCGCAAGCTTCGTCCCGCCAAGGTGACCGCAGAAGGCAAGGACCGGCTTCGTTTCATCCTCAACGAAGGCCGCAACCGTCAGATACGCCGGATGTGTTCTCTGGTGCACCTGCGCGTCGTGGACCTGCAACGCATCCGCGTCGGTCCTGTCGAATTGGGAAACCTGCCCGAGGGCAAATGGCGTCCGCTGAGCCACAAGGAACGCGCGGCATTGATTGCGGCGAGCGTGGGCAAGGCGGCCGAAGCCAAGACAGCACCCAAAAAGCCGGCGCCCGGGCCTAAAGCGCGCAAGTCCTCAACTGGAAAGTCGCAGGAAGTGCCGTCCGAACTTGCCCCAAAAGTGCCCTACCGGACGCGGTCATACGGCCTCACGGGCGAGGGGTTCCGGCGCACGAAGCTACCGCCTCGACCGCGCCGTCCGATCAAATAGACTTCCCCTGCGTGACGGCTCGACGAGCGCATTTGCGGGCGTATCGTCACCCGATGGATGGATTTGAATACGCCCCGACGACCCGCTTTGGCCTCAACTATCCCTTCGGGGACACGACGCCGGATCTTGGTGAAACAATCACGGTTGCACCCGGAATAGAGTGGGTGCGCATGCCGCTGCCCTTTTCGCTGAAGTTCATCAATCTCTGGCTCGTCGACGATGGCGACAGCTGGACGATCGTCGACACTGGCCTTCCGCTACCCGAAACGAAGTCCGCCTGGCGCAAATTGCTCGACGCACGGGTCACGCCGGAAAAGCCGCTGAAGCGCGTTATCATCACACACATGCATCCGGACCATGTCGGCAGCGCAGGCTGGCTCTGCCACAAGTACGGCGCCGAGTTGTGGATGAGCCGGCTGGAGTACATTACCTGCCGCATGCTGGTGGCAGATACCGGTCGGCAAGCTCCACCAGTTGCCATCGACTTCTATCGCCGAAGCGGCTGGGACGATGCGGCATTGGAACACTACAAGTCCCGTTTCGGCGGCTTCGGCCGCGGCGTTAGCCTGATGCCGGATGCCTACTTTCGCCTCTCGGATGGCGATGAGCTTAAGATGGCAGGGGCCAGATGGCAGGTCATCACGGGTGCCGGTCATTCGCCGGAACACGTGTGCCTGTTCAGCCCTGACCTCAACATCCTGATCTCCGGAGACCAGATCCTTCCGCGCATATCGTCAAACGTTTCGGTTCACCCGACCGAACCGGAAGCCGACCCGCTGGGTGAATGGCTCGACAGCTGCCACAAGCTGATGAAGTTTCTGCCAGAGGACACACTTGTCCTGCCGGCGCACAACGAACCATTCACGGGGGCTCACAAACGGCTGCAGCACCTGATTGACGGACACGAGACAGCGCTGACGCGCCTGCGACGGCGCCTCGAAAAGGGGCCAGCCAACGTCCTCGATACTTTCGTGGCCGTTTTCGGCCGCTCGATTGCCGGCGAAGAGCTGAACATGGCTACCGGCGAGGCGCTTGCGCACCTCAACTACCTCAAGCACCGCGGCGAACTGGCCCTTTCGTCCAGTGAGACTGGCGTCACGCTGTATGCTCCGGCGCAGGTGGCCCAGCCGGGCGAATAGCAGTCTGGGCGCCTTTTTCGCCTTCGCACAGTCTTGCATATTCGTCTAAGACTGCCGCCGAAGTGGATTCTTGAGGTTCAGATGCCGAGCGAAATCGACGCCCCGTCGCAAGCGGCGCCGCCCCTGTCCACCTGGGAAAAGGTCAAGCGCGAACTCAAGGAATGGGGGGCTACGCTCGCCATAGTTGCGCCGGCCTTCCTGCTGTTCACCGGCCTCCTGTACGAGCAACGCGTGATTCCGTCTGAAAGTATGGTGCCAACGCTGGAAGTGGGCGACCGCGTTGCCGTCGCCAAGTTCGCCTACGGGTATGGGCGCTACTCTCTGCCTTTGAGCCTGGGTCGCTACCTCCCGCTTGGCGAAGGCCGCTTCTTCCCGAGTACGCCGGAACGCGGCGACGTCGTTGTTTTCGAGCATACTCATTCGGATCGGGTGATGATCAAGCGCGTGATCGGCATCCCGGGCGATACCGTGCAGATGCTTGGAGAAACGCTCATCCTGAATGGCGAACCGGTTATGTCCGAGTTCGTCCGCGATGTACGCTACGTGCCGGACCGTGAAGTCATCATCGATCAGGCCCAGGAATGGACTGAGACGATCGGCGACAAGAGTTGGACCACCCATCGCGGCCTGAGAGGCCGTCCGGTGGCCGATACGCTAATGTTTGTAGTGCCCGAAGGCCATATGTTCCTCATCGGGGACAACCGGAACAATTCCTATGACAGCCGCGAACTGTCAGGACATTGTCCGCCGGTGAATGGGGTAGTTGACCGCGCGGGCTGTCCGTTGCGGGTCAATGCCGAAGATGCCTCCATTGGCTTCGTACCGCTGGATCATCTGATTGGACGTGCCGATACGGTGTTGCTGACCTTCCATCGCTGCAAGTTGCAGGATGGTGAGGTTTGCAAGAAGCGGGTTTGGCGCGGGCTTTGATACTAGCCGCTCGCCGCTTGCGGCTTGCCCGAGTGGACCAACGCCGTTAGTCCGTTTGGATGCGGCAAGGGGCTCGCGCGCTGCCATTCCGAAAAGGAAGGACGATGCCAGAAACGACATCGCCTGGTCCGAAACGGGGCCCGATCATCATTTCGCGGCACGGACGCCCGGCCTTGAACCGTGACCTCGGGCCGAAACTCGAATGGTCTGAATACGTAAACTGGTGGGCAAAATATGAAGCAGGCCCGCTCGAAGACGGACAGTCGCCGCCGGAGCGTTTGATCCAGATTGTCGAGGACGCGGATGTCGTCTTTGCTTCGGGCCGGTTGAGGGCACAACAGACCGCCGCCATGGCACTGCCCCACAAGCCGGCAGGACACGACCCTGTTTTCAATGAAGCCCCGCTTCCGCCCCCCAAACTGATGGGATTCAAGGCACTGCCGAAGACCTGGAACGTGCTTGCCCGCGCAGCCTGGCTGGCCGGACACCATCTCGGAGATGAAACCTCAAAGGAAGCCCGTTTGCGCGCGCGAATAGCTGCTCTGAGGCTTCATGAAGCTTCAGCAGAAGGCAAAGTGTACCTTGCTGCACACGGTTGGTTCAACCGCATGCTCCGGCCTGAGTTGCGCCGGCTCGGTTGGGTGTGCGTCGAGGACGGCGGGGACCGGTACTGGAGTTACCGCGTTTACGTCTATCGCGGGGGATAATCGTTCCGCCGGTCCGTATTTCGGTTGTCCGTCCCGCTGCACGGCTCTAGAACCGCAGGGAAGTCGCAAGGACATGTCGCTGATGGCCGAAACCAAGAGCAAACCTGTTGACAAGATGAGCTTCGAAGAGGCGCTCGCCGAACTGGAGGTCATTGTACGCCAGTTAGAGACGGGTGATGTCGAACTCGAGAAATCTATTGCAATCTACGAGCGCGGTGCGGCTCTCAAGGCGCACTGTGATGCGCGACTTAAATCCGCTGAGCTGAAGGTTGAACAGATCGTGCAGGGCGCCAATGGCCCGGCAACCGAACCTGCAGCATTTGACTGAGAGCCCGTAGGTTATGGGGGAAATTGCCAGTTTCGAGCAAAGACTGACCGAGGTTGCCGACCGGGTGACTGTCGCGCTCGACCAGCTGATTCCCCCTGCTAGCGGGCCGGAAGCAAACCTGATGCGCGCGATGCGTCACGCAGCGCTGGCCAATGGCAAGCGGATGCGGCCGTTCTTCGTGCTGGAAACCGGCGCGATGTTCGGCGCCTCAGAGAAGAGCCTCCTGCGGACTGCCGCGGCTCTGGAATGCGTGCATTGCTACTCGCTCGTGCATGATGATCTTCCATGCATGGATGATGATGATTTCCGGCGAGGGCAGCCAACCGTCCACAAGGCGTTCGACGAAGCCACTGCGGTTCTGGCAGGTGACGCGCTTTTGACGCTCGCCTTCAAGATCCTCGCATCGAGTGAAACGCATGATGATCCAGCCATACGCGTGATGCTGATCGAGCGGTTGGCCGATGCGTCAGGCGCTCGCGGCATGGTTGGCGGACAGATGATCGACATGCTGGAACGCGAGAGCCCCCGTGACCTCAATACGATCACACGCATGCAGCGCCTCAAGACGGGGGCGCTGATCTCCTATGCGATGGAGTCGGCAGCCATCATCGGCCATGCCCGGGAAGCCGAACGCAACGCCCTTGCCGGTTTCGCCAACGATCTTGGGCTCGCCTACCAGATTGCCGACGATATCCTGGATGCCGAGGGCGACGAAGAGGTCGCTGGAAAGCCGTTGCGGACCGATTCTGCGGCAGGAAAGGCCAATTTCGTGACCCTCCTCGGGGTCGATGGCGCGCGTCAGCGGGTAAGGTTACTGGCCGCCCAAGCCAAGGAACATCTGGCAATTTTCCGTGACAAGGCCGCTATCCTGCTGCATTCCGTGGATTATGTATTGAACCGGCCACGTTGAAACGGCTGTGCGGACTTCGAGAAAAAGACACCCGAGATGACTGAACTCCGTCCAAACCGGCTCCTCGACTCCATCAATTCGCCGGCTGACCTGAAGGGCCGGTCGCGGGCCGATATCAAGCAGATCGCCGAAGAGGTTCGCGCTGAGGTCATCGACGTCGTCGCCGTGACAGGTGGCCACCTGGGCTCTGGCCTTGGCGTCGTTGAGTTGACGGTTGCCATCCACACTGTCTTCAACGCGCCGGACGACAAGCTGGTGTGGGATGTCGGTCACCAGTGCTATCCGCACAAGATACTGACCGGTCGCCGGGACCGTATGCGCACGCTCCGGCAGGGTGGGGGGCTCTCTGGCTTCACCAAGCGCTCCGAGAGTGAATACGACCCATTCGGCGCGGCCCATGCCTCAACTTCTATTTCCGCCGGCCTCGGCTTTGCCAAGGCCCGTGATCTGCAGGGCGGCAACAATCACGTCATCTGCGTCATTGGCGACGGCTCGATGTCGGCCGGTATGGCGTATGAAGCCATGAACAACGCCGGCGCCGACAAATCGCGCCTGATCGTCATCCTGAACGACAACGACATGTCCATCGCGCCCCCGGTTGGCGCCATGAGCCATTACTTTTCACGTTTGGTGTCTTCGCGCCCGTACCGTGGCTTGCGTCGCTTCGCCAAGAAAGTCGTCGCCCCGATGGGCCTCGAGTCGCCGGCCCGGCGCGCGGAGGAATACCTGCGCGGCTTCGCCATGGGTGGCACCATGTTCGAGGAACTGGGCTTCTATTATATCGGGCCGGTCGACGGTCACGACCTCGACACGCTCCTGCCGATCCTCGAGAACATCAAGGCTATGCAGGACGGTCCGATCCTGCTGCATGTCGTTACGCAGAAAGGCAAGGGCTACGCGCCCGCCGAAAACTCGGCCGACAAGTACCACGGTGTATCGAAATTCTCGGTGGTCACCGGCGAACAAGCTAAAGGCGCTGCGGGCCCGCCCAGCTACCAGAAAGTCTTCGGCCAGACGCTCGCCAAGCTTGGCGAGACCGACGACAAGATTTGCGCCATCACGGCTGCCATGCCCTCCGGTACCTCTACGGACATTTTCGGCGCGAAGTTCCCTGAACGACACTTTGATGTCGGCATTGCCGAACAGCATGCCGTCACGTTTGCAGCGGGTCTTGCAGCCGACGGGATGAAACCTTTCTGCGCGATCTACTCAACGTTCCTTCAGCGCGGTTATGATCAGGTCGTCCACGATGTCGCGATCCAGAAACTGCCCGTGCGTTTTGCCCTCGACCGCGCCGGTCTCGTCGGCGCAGACGGCGCCACGCATGCAGGTAGCTTCGACATTGGATATCTGGGCGCGCTGCCCGGTTTCGTCTGCATGGCGCCCGGCGACGAAGCCGAACTCGCTCGGATGGTCAAGACCGCGCTGGACATCGACGACGGCCCAAGCTCCATTCGCTATCCCCGTGGCGAAGGCATCGGCATCGAAATACCCAAAGACCTGAAAGCCCTCGAAATCGGCAAGGGCCGGATCGTCCGTGAAGGGACAACTGTCGCAATCCTTTCGTACGGCACGCGCCTTCAGGAATGCCTGAAAGCAGCCGACATGCTGACCGCCCAGGGTCTCAGCGCCACGGTGGCTGACGCGCGCTTTGCCCGCCCGCTGGACGCAGAGCTTGTCGAGCGTCTCGCCAGGAACCACGAAGTCCTGATCACGATCGAGGAAGGGGCCCGCGGTGGCTTCGGCAGCTTTGTGCTCGAGCACCTCGCCAATTCAGGCGCGCTGGATAGCGGCCTGAAAATCCGCATCATGACCCTGCCGGACATCTTCCAGGATCAGGACACGCCCTTCGCGATGTATGAAACGGCCGGCCTCAACGCCCGTCACATCGCCGCCCGCGCGATCGAAGCGCTCGGCCGGGGTGACATTTCGGCAATAGAGCGCGCCGCCAGGGCCTAGGCGCACCGCGCCGCAAATTCACCTCAGTTCGGCCCTGTCGCCGCTGACGTTGGCGCGCTAAGCAGGGGGCTGCGCTGACCCAATCCGGCGCGATTCACTGATTTTTCCGGAGAACACCTATGCTTCGCCCCCTCCTGTTTGCAGTAGCCTCCGCCCTCGTCCTCGGCGCTTGCGCCTCGTCCACTGACGCGCCCTCCGCCATTGGTACCAGCACCGCCGAAACTTCGGTCGTTTCGCCGTTCAATCTTGCCATGCAGACAGCTGACGAGTTGGTCGCCGCCGGTAACACGCCCACCGCCATCCAGCGCCTGATGCAGCTCGCCGGCGATACCGGCATCTCGCCGCAGCAGCGCGCCGACGCTCTCTATCGCCTGGGCGAACTCAGCGGCTCGCCGACGGGTTACGACGCCGAAGGCGCCGTCGAATATTTCAACGAAGTCCTCACCGACTACGTGAATACGCCGGCCGCCAAGCAATCCGCCGCCGCCCTTCCCGGCGCAAAATCAGCCGTCTCCGCGCTGATCGCCAAACTGGAATCTGTGAACTCTACCCAGTCGGAAAAGTTCCTCGCCCTGTTCAATCTCGGCCGCCATCAGGAGGCGATCGATGTCATGGTTGCCAATGATATCCTGCCGGGCAACGAAGAGCTGCTCGCCATGTATCAGATCGGCTACCTGTGTGATGACTCCAACCTCACCGGACGCGCCTATTCTGTAACCGACCGCGACGGCACAAAGCGCAACCTGCGTTTTTGCGATTTCGGCAAATAAGCGTTAGCGTTTCCCGCAGGGGAGACGCGAAATGCCGACTGCGGAGTATCGTCAAAGGCCATCGTTCGCTGACAAGGGTGATGTCCTGTGGCGAGCATCGGCTGACAAGCTTGAACAGATCGCGCCGGATGGCACTGTACTCACTACAGTGCCCTATAAAGCCGTCCGGCGCGTACGTCTCGCTTTCGCGCCCGGGCGATACCAGACTAACCGTTTTCTCATGGAGCTGAGCGGCATAAAGTCCCGTATAGTTCTGTCGAATCTCCACTTCGCCGGGATCGGAAGGTTCGAGGACCGCTCGGAAAGCTTTTTCGCGCTCGTCCGCGAGGTGGTGGATGGCGTGCGGCGCTCCAACCCGGACGCAGAATTCACGGCGGGCGAGCAGCCGGTGCTATACGCGATGCTTCTGGCGTTCAATCTTGCCGCCTTTGCAATGCTGGCGCTGGCGGTGACCGTCCTTCCCATCGTGCCGGGAAACATCTCGGCCTCGGTAGCCATCAAAGCCGTGTTGATCCTTTTCAGTTTACCGCTCTTGTTTTCGTGGATCGTCAAAGCGCGGCCCCGCCGGTTTGATCCGGTTTACGGTCTCGAAGACGTGATTGCCGCGCGTTGAATGGCGTAGCTCTCAAGCGCCATTTTGCCGCCGTGCCCCTTCAAAGCAAAGACAAGACATGGTTTGTTGTGCGGGACAAAAGACAACTTAAGGAAACGCGATATGGCTGAAGGTATGGCACCGAACTGGCCTGCAATGACGATTGCGGCGGCGAATGCAGCCCTTGCAGTGGCAGGCTCACCGGTGGAACTGGAGGATGCCATCATTCGGGGCGTGCCGTTGAAGGTCTACAAGAACGCACCGCCGACCATCCCTTCAATTCTCGAAGCTGCCGCTGCCCAGTTCGCGGACCGCACCTACCTTGTCTACCAGAACGAACGCGTCACCTTCCGTGCGCTGCACCTCGCTTCCCGTACGCTAGCGAAGGCGCTTCAGTCCAGGTTCGATGTTGCAAAGGGCGACCGCGTCGCCGTCATCATGCGCAACTATCCCGAATGGCCGCTCGGCTTCTATGCCGCACTTAGCACCGGCGCGATCACCACGCCGATGAACAGCTGGTGGACCGCAGAGGAGCTAGAATACGGCCTCTCATTCGCCGGCGTGAAGGTCGCCATCGTCGATGGCCAGATCTATGAGCGCATCCGCGGCCACCTCGAGCGCCTGCCGGACCTCAAGCATATCCTTATCGCGCGCGACTCAGCAGACGAGATTGCCGATCCGCGCGTGCATTCGCTGAATGCCATTGTCGGCCATCCGAACAGCTGGGCAGACTTGCCGGACGCCGGCCCGCTCGGCGTTGCTCTGGATGCTGACGATGATGCAACCATCATGTACACCTCCGGCACTACCGGCAAACCCAAGGGCGCTCTGGCAACGCACCGCGCAGTTATCTCCAACATGTTCAATTCGACGACCTGCCAGGCCCGGATGTTCCTGCGCAAGGGAGAGGCAATCCCTGCGCCAGATCCGGACGCCATGCGCGCGACGCTGCTTTCGGTGCCATTCTTCCACGCCACCGGTTCATTCGCGATCCTGATCCCGTCCGCCCTGCGCGGCGACAAGATCGTCTCGATGTACAAGTGGGATGCAGGCGAAGCGCTGCCGATCATCGAGGCTGAAAAGATAACGTCCATTGGCGGCGTGCCGGCTATCGCCTGGCAGCTGCTCGAGCATCCGGACCGGGACAAATACGACCTCTCATCGATCCAGGTCATCTCTTATGGCGGCGCACCGTCTGCGCCGGAACTCGTCGCCACCATCAAGAAACGTTTCCCGGAAGCGGCCCCCGGCAATGGCTGGGGCATGACAGAAACCTGCGCAACTGCCACGCTGAACATCGGCGAAGACTACGTGCATCGCCCGTCCAGTGCCGGCGCGCCGCCCGGCGCGGTTGAGCTCAAGATCTGCGATCCGGACGGAAAGGAATTGCCGGCGGGGGAAGTAGGCGAGCTTTGGTGCAAGAGCCCGTCGAACTGCCGTCTGTACTGGAACCGCCCGGATGCAACCGCAGAGACTTTCCGCAATGGCTGGGTTGTGACCGGCGACCTCGCGCGCATTGACGAGGAAGGCTTCCTATACTTGGTCGACCGCGCGAAGGACATGCTGATCCGCGGCGGGGAAAACATCTACTGTATCGAGGTGGAGAACGCCCTCTACGATCACCCGGCCGTCATGGACGCCGCCGTTGTTGGCATTCAGCACAAGGTGCTCGGCGAGGAAGTAGGCGCGATTGTTCAGCTGAAGCCGGGCAAGACGGCGACCGAAGCGGAACTGCGTGCACACGTCGCCGGACAACTCGCCGCCTTCAAAGTGCCGGTCGAGATCCAGTTCCTCAGCGAGCCGCTCCCGCGGAACGCCAACGGCAAGATCGTGAAAGCCGAACTGCGCAAGCGCTTTGCGCCGAGGGCTTGATCCAATGGCAGTGATCAAACGGCGCATTGGCGAGCGGGACGTACATCCTGTCGGTCTCGGCTGCATGAACATCACACACGCCTATGGCCCGCCGCTGAATGAAGCAGACGCAAAAGCGCTGCTTGTGCGCGCGCTCGATCTGGGCTGCGATTTCCTGGACACGGCTACGATCTACGGCCTCGGCCGTAGCGAAGAGCTGATCGGCGAAGCGCTCGGCCACCGCCGCAAGGAATACTTCCTCGCCAGCAAGTGCGTCCTCGGTTTCCGCGATGGCCAGCGCGTCCTCGATGGGAGGCCCGAAGCGATCAAGGCGGCCTGCGAGGCAAGCCTGAAACGTCTGCGCACGGACGTGATCGATCTCTACTACCTGCACCGCCCGGACCCGAAAGTACCCGTTGAAGACTCCGCCGGTGCACTCGCTGATCTCGTGAAGGAAGGAAAGATCCGCTTCATCGGTCTCTCGGAGATGGGCGAAGACCAGCTGCGCCGCGCGCACAGGGTCCACCCCGTCGCCGCGCTCCAGTCAGAATACTCCCTCTGGGTTCGCAATCCCGAGATCGCCGTGCTGGACGCCTGCCGCGAACTCGGCACAGTGCTGGTGGCCTTCTCGCCGGTCGGGCGCGGCTTCCTCGCAGACCCGCCGGCGGATCCCGCAAACTTCCACGACACCGACATGCGCCGCGTGATGTTCCCGCGTTTCTCACCGGAGTTCTATCCAAAGAACCTCGCCCTGCTGGACGAGGCCCGCGCCGTCGCGAGGGAAGCCGGCTGTTCGGTCGCGCAACTCGCCCTTGCCTGGACGCTAGCGAAAGGTCCGCACGTGATCCCGATCCCGGGTACGGCCCGTATCACGCACCTCGAAGAGAACCACAGGGCTGCCAACGTCACGCTCTCACCCGCACAGGTTGCCCGGCTCGACGCGCATTTTGCGCCTGAACGTGCAGCCGGCCCACGTTACAGCCCACCGGGGCAGGCGAGCGTGACCACCGAGATGTTCGATTTCGAGCGGGCCGCCAGTGGCGGATAAGCCACCGGTTGCGCTGGAAGATCGCGGCGAAAGCGGCGATGGCCGGCGGTACTCTCCCTCCGCCGCTCGCAACCGCGATCCTATCCTGCGCGTGCTGACAGATATACTGCCCGAAAAGGCCGCCGTCCTGGAGATCGCATCTGGCACGGGCGAACATGGTGCCTGGTTCACGCAGCATCTGCCTGGCCTAGACTGGACCTATTCCGATATTGACCCCGAAAGCCTGGTAAGCCAGCGCGCCTGGCGCGCAGCCGAGTCAGATGGCCGTCTGCACGGCCCCATGGTCATTGATGCGGCCACGGACGATTGGGCGGGCGCAGAGCGCGCCGGAACGTGGCAGGTGATCTACTCCGCCAACATGGTCCATATCGCGCCCGTCGCCGCTGCCAAAGGCCTGTTTCGCGGCGCTGGGAGGCTCCTCGCACCTGGCGGCGCGTTGATCCTCTACGGCCCCTTTGCGCGAGACGGTGAGATCGCGCCCTCAAATGCCGCCTTCAGCGACAACCTGAAGGCCCGCAATCCGGACTGGGGCGTCCGCGATCTCGAAGTGGATATGGTACCGCTTGCCCGCTCTGCGGGACTGGTACTTGAAGACGTGCGCGAGATGCCCGCGAACAATTTGATCGCCGTATTCCGGCGCGCCTAGGCTTTCGGTTCCCAGCCTTCAGTATCATGATCCGGATGCTGGTTGTTGCTGCGCCGTATGCGCGCGGCCTCTTCTGGCATCGACTCCTCGGTCGCGCCGTGATGCGGCAGGTCGGCGAGCTGATCCAGCTGCGGCAGGCGGCCCTCCATGCCCAGCTGGAAGTTCAGCGGCACAGAGGACGGATCATCGAACGCGCCGATGCTCATGGAAATATGCCGGTTGTCCTCATGCCGGTAATAGAGCGGCGTGCCGCAATCTCTGCAGAAGCCGCGCCGGGCCTTCTCTGAGCTGTGAAACTCTGCCGCTTCACCGCGTGTCCACTGAAAGTCCGTGAGCGGAACACCGACCAGCGCCGCAAAGAAGTTGCCGGTCGCCTTCTGGCACATCCGGCAATGACAGATGTGCGGATTCTCCATCAGGCTAGCAGCCCGGAACCGGACGCGCCCACACTGGCAGCCTCCGCTTCTCGCCGCCGCCATGGACCTATTCCTTGTCACCACCGAACCGCTCGGTCCACTCAGCCACCTGTGTGTCCTCGATCTTCTGGAACAATACGTCCGGCGGCGATATAGGCGCACCGCGCGGAATGGCGTCCATCAGGCTTGCGTCATCCCAGTTTGGCCAGCGGCGATTGCTCTCCGGAATGCCAAGCGCATCGAGCACCTTCTTTGCTGCATCGGGAATGATCGGCTGCGCCACGAGGGCAAAGATCACAGCAAGATTTATGCCTGCACGCACGCCGACAGCGGCGCCGTCCACGTCCGATTTGTACTTCACCCACGGCTCCGCCTTGGTGAGATACTCGTTGCCTGCCGCCCACAGCGCCCGCGTTTCTGCAGCCGCTTTGCGGAACTCCATCGCCTCATAGTATTCGTCGATCGCCTTGAGGCGCGTCGACAGCTCATTCGCCATCCACGCTTCCGCCTCGCCGGGAACGCCCGCATCTGGAATCTTTCCGTCGAACTTCGACGCACAATACTTGGTGATCCGGTTGACGAAATTGCCCAGCACGTTCGCGAGGTCCGAGTTCACCGCCGCCTGGAAGCCTTCCCATGTGAAGGCCGCATCGGATCCTTCCGGCGCGTTCGCTATCAGGTACCAGCGCCAGTAGTCGGCCGGCAGCAGGCTAAGCGCCGTGTCCATGAACACGCCGCGCTTCTGGCTGGTGGAGAATTTGCCGCCATACCAGGTTACCCAGTTGAACGCCTTCAGCTTGTCCACGGTCTTCCACGGCTCGCCCGAGCCGAGCAGCGTCACCGGGAAGCTCACGGTATGGAAGGCCACGTTGTCCTTACCCATGAACTGCACATACTCGGTCTGGTCCGCGCCCTTGTCGCGCTTCCACAGTTTCTCCCAGTCATTGCCGGTCGCCTCAGCCCACTCCTGCGTTGCGGAGATATAGCCGATCGGCGCATCAAACCAGACATAGAACACCTTGTTCTCGAAGCCCGGGCGGGGTGATCCGTCTGCGGAGGTTACCTTTACACCCCAGCTGAGGTCGCGCGTGATCGAACGTGCAATCAAGCCCTCATCCAGCCACTTGTTGGCAATCGAAACCGCCAACGATGGCCAGGCCTTGCCCTTCTCGTTCACCCAGGCACGGATCGTATCCTGCATCCCGGTCTGCTTGAGATACAGATGCTCCGTATCCCGCACTTCGATGTTCCGGCTTCCGGTCACGGCGGAGTAGGGGTTCTTGAGATCGGTTGGGTCCAGCAAGCGTCCGCAATTGTCACACTGGTCGCCGCGCGCCTTCTCGAACCCGCAATGCGGGCAGGTTCCCTCCACATACCGGTCCGGCAGGAACCGCCCATCATCGACGGCATAGACCTGCTTTGACGTTTGGGACTCGATCAGCCCATGCTTTTCCAGCTGCTGCGCGAAGTGCTGCGTCAGCTTGTGGTTCGCAGGGCGCGACGTGCGACCGAACCAGTCGTAAGACAGCAGAAACCCTTCGCCTGCCTTCCGCTGGATTTCGTACTGCTCATCACAATACTGCTGCACGGTCTGGCCAGCCGCCTGCGCCGCCAGTTCTGCAGGCGTCCCATGTTCGTCTGTCGCGCAGATATAAGTTACCTCATGCCCCTTCAGACGCATCACACGGGCATATACGTCCGCCGGCAGCATTGATCCTGCCAGGTTCCCAAGGTGCTTGACACCGTTGATGTAAGGCAGGGCAGACGTGATCAGGATACGCCGGGATTGCGTCATGGCGCGTTTTTACCTTCGTGTTGATGCCGTATAAGGCCGATGCGGGGCCAGAAGACCCGAGAAGGACGCCTTTTAGCGCGCCATACCGGAAAAGAAACAGCCAGGCGCCTGAATGGCAAAACCCGGCCAGGCATCACCTGACCGGGTCGGATTGCGCCGGAGGTATTTTAGTACGTTCTGTCAGACGCCGTATCCGGGGCGCACTTCAAGCGCCACGCTGACCCGGCGGGCCATTGGCTCCAACATTGGCACGGCGCCGGCGGACGCAGCTTCCACCCGGCCGAAATCGGCTTTGAAATTGGCTGGCTCAATGCCGTTGTTGAGCAGGGCGGTCATGACACTATCCGCACGCGCCTCCGACAAGTTGGCCGCATCCTCATCCGTATGTGCTTCCTCTGAAAGGACGCTCACAGCTACGGAAGCCACGTAACAACCCGTCAGCTGGTTACCGAGTTCGTCAATCACACGCTCGGATTGTGGGCTGAGATCAGTCTCATAGGCTTGGAAATACAAGGAAATTTCCGTGTTTTCACAGGCTGGGGGAGCGGCGGCGGCACGGGTTGAATTTGGCGCAGGCTGCGCAACCATTGGGAGCGCAATAAGACCGGCGACCAGCGTTGCGGCAGCAGAACGATACAGTGCGAGTTTCATATCCGTCTCCTTGAAGCGGCAGTGGTCGCAGTATCAATCCTCCGTCCCTGGAAAGGTTCCGCCGTCAGGAGAATTGTCCATGAATACAGATGCTTAGCGATCTGGTTCAGCCCGAGCGCGGCCTTTCCAAATAAGTAACTCGCCGCAGCATCACCTCCATCGGCCCGCGCGCCGCAAAGCTGCACCACACCCCAGTGAACAACAGCGAAGCAAGTGCCACGCCGGCCGCCGTCGAGATTGCCTCCCAGGCGGTCATGCGGCCGAATTGGTCCAATCCATAGGCTGTGAAGATAAGGGAGAACATGACGGACTGGAGCAGGTAAGCGGTCAGCGAGGCTGATCCGGCTTTCGCAAGGAACCGCCGCACAGGGCTGCCCCGTCCGGCTGAGAGGGCGGCGATAACGCCCGCATAGCCCAACGCCGAAAACGCCGAGAAACCCATGATCACAGCGCTGCCGAAAATGTAGGTGGAATCAACTGACGATCCCGCCTGCAGTAATATCCAGGCGCCCAGCGCGCTGCCCGCAAGGCCGATGGGCAGGAAAACGCGTCGCGACAGTTTCCAGATCGGCGCCATCGGCTGGTCGATGGTAGCCGCCTTCACCGCAGCAAGGCCGAAGCAGAAAAACCCGAAGACAGAAATTCCCTGCTGGATGATCACGCTGGGCAGAACCAGCGGCATCAGGTTCAGCCGGTAAAGCGCTGCTTGCCAGAAGGTCCCGTCGCCAAAAGCGGCGAATGCGGCCGCATCCATTTCTTCATATCCAGCATCTGCAATCGCTTCGGGGGCATAGGTTTCGCCCAGCCAGATCATTCCGGCAAAGGACATCAACACGAGGGTGTTCAGCAAGATCAGGATGATCCCGGTACGGACGAGTACGCGCACGCTGGCATTGCGCAACACGAACAGAAGACATCCAAGCGACCCGTAAGTAAGGAGGATATCGCCGAACCAGAAGAACACGAAATGAAACAGGCCGAGCACGATGAGTGCGGCCATCCGGCGGAAGTACCGCGGGGCGAAATCCTTGCCGTCCCGCGCGGCAGCCATGAGTTGGTAGCTAAGCCCGGCCCCGAACATCATCGAGAAAAGTGGATAGGACTTCATCAGGAAAAGAAGGCTGACCGCGCTATAGGCGACCTGGTCTGCTGGCGTGTCCAGGCCCCCATTGTGGAAGCCCGAGGAAAAGGGCTGGGCGAACGCGATGACATTGACCACCGCGATCCCGAATAGGGCAAACGCCCGCAGAAGATCAGGCATCAAGGCGCGATCGGCCATGTTGGAGGCTCCGGGTCGGTTACGCGGTAATCTTGCGGCATTGCGGTGGTCTGGCAACCCTGCGGTTGCCCGCGCTTGCGCCGGGTGGGGGATTCCGGTATCGCCGTCCCCGTGCCGGCATAGCTCAGCTGGTAGAGCATCTGATTTGTAATCAGAGGGTCACGGGTTCGAGTCCTGTTGCCGGCACCACCGAGAGCG
>CAZXQD010000003.1:0-47518 GCA_964643405.1 uncultured Hyphomonas sp.
TGCCTTCGCCGACATGCGCGCCGATGTTCACATAGGACGGCATCAGCACGGCATTCTTCGCAATGAAGGCGCCGCGGCGCACGGCCGAAGGCGGCACGGCGCGGAAGCCGGCTTCCTTGAATTCCTTCGCGCCCCAGCCTTCAAACTTGGACGGAACCTTGTCCCACCAGTTGCCGCCGCCAGGTGTGCCGGAGATGACGCCGTTGGCGTTCAGGCGGAACGAGAGAAGCACGGCCTTCTTCAGCCACTGGTGCACTTTCCAGCTGCCATCTGCTTCCTTCGTTGCGACGCGCGCTTCGCCGGAATCAAGCAGGCTGATGGCGGCATCCACGGCATCGCGCACTTCGCCGGTTGTCTCGGTGGACAGCGTATCGCGCGCCTCCCAGGCAGCATCGATCACACGGGCAAGGGCTTCAGGCATGAGTTCAGTCTTTCGCGTTGACGGTCAGGCGCGGGACAGCCGAGTCGAGGAAGCCCGCAAGGTCGCCGGTGATGTAGTCGATGTGCCCGTTGCCGTCACCCCCGAACACGTCCCCTGCTCCGGCGGGACGTGCCTCGATGGGCTCGTGGCTCCAGTCCTTCGCGGAGTGGACAAGCACGGTGGTGAAGCCAAGGGATTTGGCGGGCAAGAGGTTGCGGGCAAGGTCTTCGAAGAAGGCGGCGCCGCGCGGCTCGACCTTGTGAATGCGGCAGAAGGCCTGGTACGCGGTCAAGTGAGGCTTCGGCGTGTAGGCGCTTTCCTCGATGCCGAAGCTTGCGTTGAACAGGTGCGCGAGCCCCATCTTCTCGGTGACACGCTCAGCATGGCGCCGCGGGCCATTGGTGTAGATGAACTTGCGGCCCGGCAGCGCCGCGATAGCCGTGCGCAGGTGAGGCAGGTCCGGCAGCGGCGAGAGATCTATCTCGTGGACATAGTGCAGGAACTCGGCCGGATCGAGACCATGCTCGGTCATCAGGCCCGAGAGGGTCGTGCCGTAGGTTGCGTAGTAGTGCTTCTGCAGTTTGCGGGCTTCCGTGCGCTCGAGGCCGGTCAGCCGCGCAACAAAGTCCGTCATTCTTGTATCGATCTCGGCGAACAGGTCGCATTCGGCTGGATACAAGGTGTTGTCCAGATCGAACACCCAGTCCGTGACATGCGAAAGATCCGGCACAGGGCGCGGTTCAGTTGTCATCGGACACGGCGTCCGTGAAATCGCGCTCGAAGAATTCGTAGACAAGCTTGCGCTCGGTGGGCGCAGGCGTGCGCGCGAACAGGGCCGTGCGGTAGGAGGAATCCTCACAATTGTCGCGGCCCGCGATCGCGAACTTTGCCCGGCCGACACAGAAGGCTTCAGAGGCGCGCGACAGCGTACGCAGGCCGGTCGGCTCTTCCATCTCGGCATAGACGAAGTGTTCGGAGCCGCGCAGCGGACGGTCCACCACACGCGCGCAGCCACCGGCCTCGATGCGCCACCAGCCGCGGCTTTCCCAGCCTTCGGTCGCGCGCCGGGCAATCGCGCTCCAGATTCGGTTCTTGGTGCGATTGCACAGCGTGAAGCCGACAGCGCGGCTACGCTCTTCGGCCGCTTGTTCCAGATAGTCGATCAGGTCGGCGTCCGACGTGTTGGCCGCAAGGCCTTTCAGCTTCAGGAAATCGTTGATGGCGGCGCGGGTGCGCAGGCCGATATGGCCGTCGAAATTGCCGGACACGATGCCGGCTTCGTCCAGCAGGCGCTGCAGCCCGGCATTTCGGGCATTCTCGAGCGTCCAGTTCTCGATCTCGGTGAAATTGTTGCTCCAGCGGTCGGCGCGCGTGATGTTGATCGGGCGGAAGCCCTGCGCTTCCAATCCCATGGCGGCGCAGTCCGGCGGGCTTTCCAGCGAGAAGCCGCCGGTCGGGTCGACGCAGAGTTCGTGGCGCCCGCCCCACTCGCGGCCGCCGCCCTGGTGGGCAGAGGACGCGCGGGCGTAGAGATAATGGATCCCCGGCGTCAGCGGGCCGGGCAGCGCAACCTTGCAGGTGCCGGGCGGCAGCTTGGTCCATCCGTCGACGGATATGCCGGAGCCTTCTTCATGGCCGACGGCGGCTTCGATGATGTAGCTGGTACGGTTGCAGAGTTCCCAACCGCCTTCGCCCTGCGCGCGGGCCGGCAGAGCCAGCACCGTTACCGTTGCAACGGCGAGCGCCGCAACCCTAAGAAACCAGCGTTCCAGCGCCATGTTCGGTAAACAGCTCCATCAGCAGGGCGTGCGGCGCGCGGCCGTCGAGGATGACCGCCGCGCCGACTCCATGAATCACGGAATGTGCTGCCGTTTCAAGTTTGGGAATCATACCGCCTGCAGCTGTGCCGTCAGAGATCAGGCCGGGGATGTCCTTGACCTTGATTTCACGGATAAGATTCTTCTGCTTGTCGAGAACGCCGGCGACATCTGTCAGCAACAGGAGGCGGCTGGCCCCCAGCGCAGCGGCGACCGCGCCGGCGGCGGTGTCAGCGTTGATGTTGTAGCGGGCGCCGTCCTCGCCGATGCCGACCGGGGCAACGACCGGGATCAGGTCATCATCCGCGTCGCGCAGCGCCTTCAGCACGGCAACGTCAACCTGTTCGGGCTCGCCGACATAACCGAGGTCGACAATGCTCTCGATATTGCTGTCGGGATCCTTGGTTGTCTTGGTGGCCTTCCGGGCGCGGATCAGGTTGCCGTCGGCGCCGGAGAGTCCAACGGCCTTGCCGCCCGCGGCATTGATGGCGCGGACGATGGATTTGTTGATCGGGCCGGAGAGGACCATTTCGACGACTTCCATGGTCGCGTCATCGGTCACACGCAGGCCGTCCTTGAACTCGGACTTGATCGCCAGCTTGTCGAGCATCGCGCCGATCTGCGGGCCGCCGCCGTGGACCACAACGGGGTGGATGCCCAGCAGCTTCAAGAGCACGACATCACGGGCAAAGGCCTTGGCAAGCTCCGGGTCCACCATGGCGTGGCCGCCATATTTGATCACGATGGTCTGGTTGTCGTAGCGCTGCAGGTAAGGCAGCGCTTCGGAAAGCGTGCGGGCGGTGAGCAGGGCTTCGGTCTGGGCGTCGGTCATGGGGCCGGTGTCTAGAGCGTTTTGCCGGCCTCATGCAAGAACCCGTCAGGCGCGGTCAGGCGAGGGAAAGCGTCATGAACGTGCTGTGCGGGTCTTCGGGATAGTCGCCGAACGGGCCGCAATAGGTGAAGCCATAGGCCTCGTAGAGGCGGCGGGCCGGAATGAAGGCGTCCATCGAGCCTGTTTCGAGCCAGAGCGATGTGTATCCCCGGCGGCGCGCTTCGGCGAGGATATGCTCGAGCATCTGCCGTCCGAGGCCCCTTCCCCGAAGTGCCTGTCGGGTGTGCATCGACTTGATCTCGCCGGTGCCGTTCCCGAGATCCTTGAGGGCGCCGCAGCCGATCAGGGCGCCGTCTTCCCACATGCTCCAGACAGAAACGGAGGGCTGACGCAGGCCGTCGATCGGCAGGAAGTGTCAGCTCTCCGGCGGCGAGGCGGCGAGCATGGTAGCAGCATGGATGGCGATAAGGTCCGCCATCTCCTGGCTGGTCAGGTCATCGGGGCGAATGTCGATCATGGTGCAGGGTCCTCCCGCGCCGGTTCTAGGCAGGCGGCAGGAAGCCCGCAATCTCGGCCCGGAGCTCCGGGATGCCCAAGCCCTTCTCTGATGAAGTTTGCAGCACGACCGGGTGCGCCGCGCCGCGCTTCTTGAGCTTGGCAGCGACATCGGCCGCCACCTTCTCCACTTCCAGCTTCGGAACCTTGTCGACCTTCGTCAGCACGACCTGGTAGTTCACGGCGGCGGCGTCGAGCAGGTCCATGATTTCGTGGTCTGTATCCATGAAACCGCGGCGGGAATCGACCAGCAGGAAGACGCGGCGCAGACTGGGCCGGCCGCGCAGGTAGGACTTGATCAGCTTCTGCCAGGCGGCGACCTGGGTCTTTGAGACCTGCGCATAGCCGAAGCCCGGAAGGTCGACGAGGTAGAGCCGGCCTTCGCCGATATCGAAATAGTTCAGCTCGCGTGTGCGCCCCGGCTCGGTCGATGCACGGGCCAGCTTGGCGCGGCCGGTGAGCGCATTGATCAGGCTGGACTTGCCGACGTTGGAGCGGCCCGCGAAGCAGACTTCCAGACGATCCGCAGGCGGAAGACCGGAAAGGGCGGCAACGCCCAGCCGGAATTCGGCCGGTCCGGAAAACAGAACGCGGCCAGCCTCAAGCTGGTCATCGGGATAGGAGGGCGCGTTCAAGTCTACTCCGCCGGCGCCTTGCGGCGCCCGAGGAGGCCGGCCACGAACTTGCCGACTTCGGTTTCCGCGCCGTTCATCCGCATGATGATGTATTGCTGGATGAAGGTGAGCACGTTCGACCAGACCCAGTAGAGTACGAGACCGGCGGCAAATCCTCCGAACACGAACATGAAGACAATCGGCAGCGCCATGATGATACGCGCCTGCATCTTGTCAGGCGGCGGCGGCGACAGAGATTGCAGGATCGCCATGGTCGCGCCGTAGAGCAGCGGCAGGATGCCGATGCCGATGATGATGCCGATGACCGGGATCGCCTTGATGTCGCCGGCCGACCAGAACGGGATCAGCCCGAACAGGTTGCCGATGGCGGTCGGATCGGGCGCAGAGAGATCCTTCATGTACCAGAAGGGCTCATGGCGCATGTCGAGCGTGACGTAGAGGGTCTTGTAGAGCGCATAGAAGATCGGGATGGTCACAAGGATGGGCAGGCAGCCGCCGATCGGGTTGGCGCCGGTTTCCTTGTAGAGCTTCATCATTTCCTGCTGGCGCCGCTGCGGGTCGGCTGCAAAGCGCTCGGTGATTTCCTTCATCGGCTCCTGAAGCTTCTTGAGCTTCGCCATGGACTTGAAGCTGGTATTGTAGAGCGGCACGAGCGGCAGCTTGACCAGAACCGTGAAGGCAAGGATCGCCCAGCCGAAGGAGCCTACGAGCCCGTGCAGCCAGTGCAGCACGTAGAAGAAAGGCTTGGTCAGGAAGAAGGCCCAGCCCCAGTCAATGGCATCCACGAATTGCGGGATGCCTTGCGTTTCCTCGTAGTTGCGCAGGATCTCGAACTTCTTCGCGCCGGAGAAGATGCTGTTCTCGACAGTGACGCTTGCGCCCGGCGCGACGACGACTTCGGCGCCTTCCGTGCGCACTTCGAGCGGCCCGCCGCGCGCGAGGCTCGCCTTGTTGACCGATGCAGTGAACGGCGATGCCTGGGCGGGCACCAGCACGCTCATCCAGTACTTGTCGCTGAGGCCCCACCAGCCGCCCTCTGTCGAGACGAAGTTGCCTTCCTTGGATTCGCCCTTGGCCGCTTTCGATTGCATCAGCTGCTTGTACTTCTGCAGGCGCAGCGTGCCCTGCGTCACCCCCATCAGGCCCATGTGGGCAAGGCCGTTGTCCGCCTCAGCGGCAACACCCGGCTCCGTGGCATTCAGGAAGAGCTTGTAGTCGCCGTGCCGCTCGACCGAACCGATCGGGCGGAGGGACTTGGGCGCATCAGATGTGTTGGTCACGGTATCGCGGAACGTGAAGAGGTAATTCTCGTCGACCGAAATCTCGCGGTCGATGCGGACACCCTCAGCCTCGAGACGCAATGTGACCGGCGAGGCCGGCGTCAGCGTGCCTTCGCCGACCTGCGTCCAGTTCGAGTTCCGTCCGGCGACGAGCGTGTTGCCGGAGGCCCAGTAGTATGTGGTGAAATGGCCGAACTCGGCCTCTTCAGGGCGCAGCAGGCGGACTTCCTGGGTACGATCAACCGTGACGAAATGCTTCTTGAGCTGCAGGTCGTCGATGCGGGAACCCGCAAGGCGGATGGAGCCGTCGATGGAAGGCGCGTCGAATTTCACGCGCGCAGAGGCGGCGAGTGCCTCCGGCAGCGGTTTGGGGCCGGCAGCTTCGGCTGCGGCCGTGTCGACCGGAGCGGTCTGCTGCTGGGCGGCAATCAGCGCCTGCTGGGCCTGATACCGCTTCTGCGCCGGCTCCATGACGAACACCTGGTAGAGAAACACGAACGCAATCATCGCCGCGATGGCGAGCAGGAAATTGCGCTGGTCTTCTTTTTCCATGGGTCGAATTCCGGGTGTCTGTGGGCGGTGCGCCAGGATACGGCGCAGGGGCATCAAGTGCGCGCGAGGCTTATCAGCGCGCTTTCCATATCGTCAAGCAATCGGGACCAGCCGACTTCAAGCGTCGCTTCGCGGGCGATGAAGACATAATCCCAGCCCGGACGCCCGTAGCGGGCCAGCAGGCGGCGTGAAGCCTCCCTCAGGCGGCGCTTGGCCCGGTTGCGCTGGACCGCTCCGCCGATCTTTTTTGTCGCGGTGAAGCCTTCGCCGACATGGCCGCCGGGATCATCCCCTGCCCGGGCACGGGCCTGGATGACGACCGATTTGCGCCGCTCGGTAACCCCGTCACGCGCAAACGTGAATTCGCGCCGCTTCTTGAGGCGGCGCGTTACAGGCGTATCGGCTGGGGCGGGGCCGGGCATGATCGGCCTTCCGGTCGGCGGGACAAAGGCGCCCGCGGGGGACGGATCAGGCGGTCAGGGTCTTGCGGCCCTTGGCGCGGCGGCGTGCCAGCACCTTGCGGCCGTTCTTGGTGGCCATGCGCGAGCGGAAGCCATGGGTGCGCTTGCGGCGGAGGTTGCTCGGCTGGAAAGTGCGTTTCATGGGACTGCTCTGAGCTGGGAACTTGGAAAACGGGGCAAATACAGGCGGGCGGGTGCGGGGTCAAGCCGCTACGGGTGCAAAATCTGCCGATCACGGCCCCGATATTCACCATGACGTGAGATGCCGGGGCAATATGGGCAGTCTAAGGGTGCGCCTGTCACCGGAACAGGAAATACATCATGCGCCGCACCCTTCTGAGCCTGCTTGCCCTTGGGACGTGTCTTTTCCCGGGGCCGGGACTGGCGGATACACCCTCTCGACCCCAAGCGGAGATTCCCTTGCCAGCCGAACACGCCGCCTGGACGGCCCTGCTGAAAAAGTACGTGAAAGCCGGCAGCGACGGCATTACCCGCGTCGACTATGCGGGCCTCGCCGCGTCACGGGCCGACCGCGCCGCGCTGGATGTTTATATAGCCAGCTTTGCGGACCGCGACCTTTCGGCAAAAACCGACGCGAACTTCGCGGCCTGGGCCAACCTCTATAATGCCGTCACCGTGCGCCACATCGTGGAGCGCTATCCCGTCAAATCGATCAAGGACGGCTACCTGACCGGGCCCTGGAAGGACGTGAAGGTGCCGGCCGGTGGGCGCGACGTGTCACTGGACGCCATCGAGCACAAGATCCTGCGCAAGACCTGGGGCACGCCGGAAGTCCATTATGCAATCAACTGCGCGTCCTACAGCTGCCCGAACCTGCCGGCGAAGGCCTGGGAGGCCGCAAGCCTGCAAAAGGATCTTGATGCCGCTGCCCGCGCCTACATCAACCAGACGCGCGGCGTGACAGTGACGTCGAAGGGACTGAAGGTTTCCGAGATCTACAACTGGTTCGAAGTGGACTTCGGCGGCTCCAAGGACAGCGTGATCCAGCACCTTCTCAAATATGCCGAGCCGGACCTCGCCGCAAAAATCCGCGCCAATCCGAAGATCGTGGGCTACCAGTATGACTGGTCGCTGAATGACGCGGCCAAACTCAGGAAGCCCGTGAAACCATGACCGACAAACCCGCCCCGCTCTGGCGCCGGCTCTGGCCGCTCGCGCTGATCGTCGTTGCGCTGGCCGCAGCCTGGGCAAGCGGCGTACATCGCTACCTGTCCCTGGATACGCTGCGTGAACAGCAGGATGCGCTACGCGCCTTCGTGGCCGACAACACGGTGCTCGCCTTTGCGATCTACATCGCGGTGTACGCAACCGCGACGATCCTGATGCTGCCGGGCGCGCTTTGGATCACGATTGCGGGCGGTTTCCTTTTTGGACTCTGGGGCGGAACCCCGGCCACCATCATGGGCGCCACGCTTGGCGCCAGCATCCTCTTCCTTGCCGCCAAGACGTCCGTCGGCAGCGCGTTGCGCGAACGCGCGGGGCCCTTCGTGCAGAAACTGGAGAAGGGCTTTCAGGAAGACGCCGTCTCCTACATGTTTGCGCTTCGCTTCCTGCCGATCGTACCCTTCCCGGTCGCCAACATTGCGCCGGCGCTCTTCGGGGCGAAATTCCGGGACTATGTGCTCACCACGGCGCTGGGCATCATCCCCGGTGTCATTGCGTATACCTGGATCGGCGCAGGCCTTGGCGCGACGTTTGCCGCCGGGCGTGAACCTGACTTTGCGAGCGTTGCCCGCAACCTCGTACCGGCCGTGATTGCGCTGGCTGTCGTGTCCCTGCTTCCCGTTGCCTGGAAGAAGTTCTTTGCGAAGAAGGTGCCCGCCTGATGGCTGATGTCCGTACCCTGAAGGCTGATCTCTGTGTCATCGGCGCAGGTTCCGGCGGCTTGTCGGCCGCAGCGGGCGCTGCAATGCTCGGACTGAAGGTCGTCCTCTTCGAGAAGCACGAGATGGGCGGCGACTGCCTCAACTTTGGCTGCGTGCCGTCAAAGGCACTGCTCTCGTGCGCCAAGGCGGCACATGCGCCAGCGGATGCGGCGAAGTATGGCGTGGCAATCGCGCCTGCCAGGGTCGACTGGGACGGCGTCAAGGCGCACGTACGAAAGACCATCGAGACGATTGCCCCGATCGACAGCCAGGAACGGTTTGAAGGTCTCGGCTGCACGGTGATCCGGGAAGCGGCGCGCTTCGCCGATCCGCACACGGTGGTTTCTGACAATGTACGCGTGAAGGCCCGCCGGATCATCGTGGCGACCGGAAGCCGCGCCTTCATCCCGCCGATCCCCGGCCTTGCCGAGCGGCCGTACCTCACCAACGAGACGATCTTCTCGCTGCCGGAGTTTCCGCAGCACCTGATCGTGCTGGGCGGCGGCCCCATCGGGCTTGAACTTGCGCAGGCCTTTGTCCGCCTCGGTGCAAAGGTGACGGTGCTTGAAATGGGCCGCGCGCTTGCGAAGGCCGACGCTGCGCACGCGCAGCTCGCCGTCGACACATTGCGCAGCGAAGGGGTCACGATCCTGGAAGGCCACAAGGCCGCTCGGGTCTCCGGGGAAGCGGGCCGACTGACCGTACACGCCGAAGGGCCGCAAGGGGAAGTTGCGGTGGAAGGCTCCCACATCCTTGTGGCGCTCGGCCGCCGCGCGGTGCTGGACGGGCTGGACCTCGAAAAGGGCCAGGTCGATCACACACCGGCCGGGATCACGGTGGGAGATACGCTCCGCTCAAGGAGCAATCCGCGCGTCTGGGCCCTCGGCGATGCGGCGGGGCGCGAGCAGTTCACGCATGTGGCGGGCTGGCATGCTTCGGTCTTCATCCGCCGCGCTTTCTTCAAGCAGGGCAGCACGGCGGCGAGCCTGCCGATTCCGTCGGTGACCTACACATCCCCGGAGATCGCGCAGATCGGCCTGACCGAGACCGAGGCCCGCGCCAGGTTCGGTGACGCCGTAAAGACAACCGCCTTCCCCTTCCATGACAATGACCGTGCCATTGCAGAGGGCCGCACACTGGGCGAAGCCAAGCTCGTGCTGCACAAGGGCAAGCTGGTCGGCGCCTCGATTGCCGGCGACGGTGCGGGCGACATCCTGCAGGTTGTGTCACTGGCGATGTCGAATGGATTGAAGCTGACCGCGCTGACCAATTTCATTTTTCCCTATCCGACCCGGGCGGAAGTGGTGAAGCGCGCGGCCTCGGCCTACTTCACCCCCAGCGTATTCGGCAAACCGGCCCGCACACTGGTGGGGCTGCTGCAGCGGATTCCCTGACCGCGCGCGCAATTCCCGTTCCCCTTCTTCCGGAATTCGCCTAATCCTCCGCGCGTGACTGCGCCCGAGCCTGCCCCCGAACCGACGCCGCCGCCGGGCCTGAGGCGGCTGACTGACAGCCTGTCGGCGCGGCTGTTTGCGATCACGCTGGGCGCCATCCTGTTTACCGAGTTCCTGATCTTCATCCCCTCGGTCAGCAACCTGCGTACGCAATGGCTGGAGGAACGCGTGGCAGCAGTGCGGATCGCGGCGCTGGCGCTCGATGCAGCGCCCATGCGGGAAGTGTCTGACGAGCTTTCGGAAAGCCTGCTGATGAAAGCCGAAGTTCTGGCTGTGGCCGAAATCGAGGACGAGATGCATATCCAGCTGCTCGCCCCGCAGGCGCCGATCGAGGGCCCGATGCGGCTGGTTGATCTCCGGGGGTCGACGATGGCCGGGCGGGCCATGGCCACGCTGTCGGAATACTTTGCGCCGGAGGGCGAAATCCTTGTTGTGATCGCCGAGGGTTCGGCTGAGGGACGGGTGATCGAGATCGTGGTGCCGCAGGCGCCGATGAAGGCATCGCTCATCGCCTTTGCCTGGCGCATCGCCGGCATTTCGCTGATCATCGCGCTGGTGGCGGCCGTGATGATCTATGCCGTACTGGACCTGCTGGTGGTGCGGCCGATGAAGCGCGTTACCGTCAGCGTCGAGCAATTCAGCCGCGACCCCGGAAGCTGGACACGGCGCCTTTCGCCCACCAACCGGCGCGATGAAATAGGCCGCGCACAGAATGCCCTTGCCGGCATGGAGGAAGCGGTCGCCGATGCGTTCCGGCAGCGCTCTCACCTTGCCGAGCTGGGCAGCGCGGTCGCAAAGATCAACCATGACCTGCGCAATTCGCTGGCCTCGGCGCAGCTGGTCTCCGACGTGCTGGCGAAGTCCGAAGACCCGCGTGTGAAGCGGGCTGCACCGCGTCTTGAACGGGCCCTGGAGCGCGCCATCGAGCTTGCGACGGCAACGCTGGATTATGGCAAGTCTGCGCCGCGTCCCCCGCGTCTGCAGTCCGTCAGCCTGCGGAGCGTGGTGCTTGAGGCTGCCGAGGAAGCACTGAATGGCGGGGGTGCAAAGTTTCAGGCGGACCTGCCGGCGGATCTGATGGTCGAGAGCGATGCCGAATACCTCTACCGGATCGCGGCGAACCTGATCCGCAATGCTGCCGAAGCTTTGGCACAGGCGGCGACGCCAGAGCCGCAGATTCGGATTTCGTTGAGCGGCGGTGCGCTTGAGTTCCGCGACAACGGCCCCGGCCTGCCGGAGAAGGCGCGCGCAAACCTGTTCAAACCCTTTGCCGGTTCCTCGCGCACCAACGGCACGGGCCTTGGTCTCGTGATTGCGCATGAACTCGCCGCCGCGCTGGGCGGAGAATTGACGCTCGCGGAGACTGGCGAGGCGGGAACGGTATTCCGTCTCGCGCTGCCGGGCCTTCCGGCATGACGGCCTATGCGCCGCCGCAGGCGCGGCTGGAGATCGTGCACGCCGACAACTTCCTGATCGCGATGGACAAGCCTTCCGGACTTTTGTCCGTACCCGGACGGGGACAGGACAAGGCGGACTGCGCGCTGTCGCGGGCGCAGGCCATTTACCCCGATGCGCTGACCGTGCACCGGCTGGACATGGCGACCAGCGGCCTTTTGCTGCTGGCGCGGGGCAAGGCGATGCAACGCGCGCTGTCCGGCCTGTTCGAGCGCGGAGAGGTGCAGAAGCGCTATGTCGCCGATGTGTGGGGTATTCTCAGCCCTGCCGCCGGCGAGATCAGCCTGCCGCTGATCACCGACTGGCCACGGCGCCCATTGCAGAAGGTCGATCATGAAATCGGCAAGCCGAGTGTTACGCGGTACGAGACCCTTTCCGTCAGCGGAACAATCGCCCGGCTGGCGCTGACACCGCTGACCGGGCGGTCGCACCAGTTGCGGGTGCACCTGGCCGAGACGGGGCATCCCATTCTGGGAGACGAATTCTATGCCACCGGCGAAGCGCTTGCCGCGCGGCCGCGCCTCGCGCTGCATGCGGAGCGGCTGGCATTTCGGCATCCGGGCACGGGCGTTGAAGTTGTCCTTGTTTGTCCCTGCCCGTTCTGAGTGGGCTCTGGGGGGTGAGGGTCTGGAATCCGGGAATTTTGACAGATCCGTGGGCGGAGGTGTTGCGCAGGGAATGCGGGCGCAGTTTGTAGCGGGTTGACGGGCTTGGGTTTTATTCTTCTGAAGCTCTGTTTCTTGTAGGCGCAAATTGCCTTGCTGCGCTGAGAAATGGTCTCAGCCTGTCTCAGGCTTTGCACAGCCGCTGTCGAATTTTTCTCATCGATTCTCATTTTTTATCACCTGGTATCGATCCGTTATCGCGCGCTCTCGCCGTTCCCGGACTTCGGCCTGAGGCCTTTTTGCGGCCTACGGTGTGGGGTTAGGCAGAGTGTAACCCCGGCCGGTGGGGTGTGGCGTTCGTCTGCGGATGATGGGCGCGGAAGGGCTGGAGCTTGTTGCATAGGCTGGCGTTCCGAGCCGGGTTGACCGGCAGGCCACCCATCCATATATTGTTTTTCGATAATTGCTGACCTACCCCCGGGAGCGCTCCATGCGTGCTGAACTTGTTCGTGTTGGCCTGCACGAAGTCGATATCAAGATTGTCGCCGGCGAGCGGATGCATGTGCTGCAATGGCGGCGGAACCTCCTCTGGGACGAGGTGCTGCTGGACGGTAAGCGTCAGGCCTCCAGCCACGGGCTCTGGGGCCGGGAGAAAGTTTACGGCCTAGTGTTCGGGCGGGACGACGACGGGCGCGGCGGGCATCAGGTCATGCTGATCCTCGACCCCGGCTATGGCGCCTATGACTATTCGAACAATGGCCAGAGGCTGCGGGGCGTGCGCCTCGAGAACGTTGACGGGCCGCTGGTGTCCTACGGTTCGCTCGATGCCAGGGCGCTGGAGAAGCCGGCGACCTTCGCCGACTGGATGAAGAAGTCCATGGGCATGGACTGGGGCAACGACCAGACGCGCCGGCCCAACTGACGCGCTTCAGTTCGCGGCGGCGATTTCGACCAGCAGCTTGTCGATGACCGGCAGGACCGAGTTGGCATCCACCGGGCGATCATTCGCAATCACCGAGAAGACGAGCGTTTCGCCGCTCGCCGCGATGAGGAAGCCTGACAGCGCGTTGACGCCCTGAACGGTGCCGGTCTTCGCAAAGATGCGCCCTTCGAGCGGCGTGCCGCGGAAGCGACGGGACAGTGATCCCGTCTTGCCGCCCACGGGGAGCGTGGCGCGGAACGCCTCGCCCCAAGGCTGGGAGCTGGTCCAGGACAGGAAGCGGACGACCGATTGCGGCGTGACGCGGTTGTAAGGCGAGAGGCCCGAGCCATCGAAGAGTTCGATCTCGGCGCGGCCGATGCCGGTGCCATCCAGCATGGCATGGATGGCATCGAGGCCGTCCTCCGCCCCTTCCCCGCCGGCGGCACGGGCAATGTGACGGAGAAGCAGTTCGGCGGCGAGATTGTCGCTGTCTTCGGAGACGTATACCACGCTCTGCAGCAGGGGCGGCGCAGACAGGCGGGCGATCTCCTCGCCAGTTGCCGTATCCGTCCGTGAGCGGACCTTTGCCGAACCTTCAACATCGATACCGCGCGCCTTGAGTAAGCGCACAAGGCGCTCAGCGGCTGTCAAAGCGGGCTCCTGGACGCTGAGGAAATAATTCCGCGCCGAGGCATCCGCCGGAAGCGAGCCGGAGAGGACGACTTCGTGCGAGCCGGGCCAGCGCAGCACGCTGAGCAGGTTCTTGCTGCCAAGAGGGCCGGTGACGGCCTCGTTGCGCACCGTCATCACGTCGTCGCCCGGCGCCCATGTGGCCATGACCGGCGCGCCTTCGGTCGTGTCTGGTCCAACGCGCAGGGCAGCGGCATTTCCGTTGACAGTGAGCGCGGAGACCGGCGCGCCGAAATAGAAAGGCAGGTTGTTCCAGCTCCAGCCCATGCCCCAGGGCTCGAACGGAAAGAGCGTATCGTCGCCGTAGACATCCGCAACGCGTGTGATGCCGCGCGCAGCGACGGCGTCGGCCAGCTGGCGCAGGCAGTTATCGAGACAGTCCGGCGCATCGCGCAGGGTGGGATCGCCGGCGCCGACGAGGATCAGCGAGGGGGCCGCGCCGTATTCGCCGCGCAGAAGGCGGAGGGACGTGCCGAGCGCGGGATCGGGCTTGTCGATGTCTTGGAGGAGGTGGAAGGCGGCGGCGGCCGTGAACAGTTTCGTGTTCGAGGCCGGGATGAAACGCTCGCTGGCCTTTTCGGCGAAGACCGGCTCGCCGGCGAGCGTCGCCACCATGACGCCGAGACGCACGCCTTCGGCCGGGGCAATCACGACCGGCTCGCGCACCGGCGCGGGCGGGGGCGGCGACGCACAGGCGGCAAGCACAAGACCGAGGGCCAATAGAGCCTTGCGGAGCATCGATACCCGTTTCCCTTCGTGTGCGGCTCAGGTGAGCCGTTTCTTTGTGCGCCCTTCATGGGCGCGCGCGTTTGCCGGATCGTCCGGCCAGTCATGTTTGGGATAGCGCCCGCGCATGTCCTTGGCCATGTCCTTGTAGCCTGCGCCCCAGAAGCGAGCGAGGTCCTGCGTGGTGGCGGCAGGCTTCATGCCGGGCGATAGGAGCTCCACGGTAACCGGCACGCGGCCGGCGGCGATGCGCGGATGTTCGGTGAGGCCGTAGAAGGCCTGCGCGCGGGCCGAGACGAGCGGGGCGCGGGGGTCCAGCCAGTCGACGCGGGCCTCCTGGCCGGAAGGCAGATCCAGCGTCAGCGGGGCATGCTGGCGGAGGGCTTCCTGAATTGGCCAGTCGAAGGACTGGATGAGGGCGTCGCGCACTTCATGCGGCGCGGGAACAGAGGCGCCCTTGCGGCGCAGAAGCGGATGGAGCCAGTCCGGCGCGGAAGCGATGAGCGTGTCCGCGTCCCTGACCGGTGCTTCGATGAGGGCGGCTGTTTCGAGGATGCGGAGGCGGTGAAGCGTTTCCTCAACCGCGTCTGCCGCGCCGAGGGCCGCGAAACCGGCGGCCTGCACAGCCTCGAGCATGGCGCTGGCGGCGGCATCAGCGGACGGCTTCGGCAGCGGCGCTTCGGACAGGATGATGGCGCCGAGGGCCTTGACGCGACGGGCCGTGAAGCGGGCGGATTTCGGATCGAAGGTGGCGCGGTCTTCCGTGACGGTTTTCTGGCTGGCGAGGGCTTCGGCTTCGGTAAGTGGCAGGGCGAGCGTGATGCGCGGCTCGCGCGCGGCGCCGCCGAGTTCGGCGATGACGAGCCAGTCGGATCTCGCGAGGCCGTCCGTAGGCGGAAGAGTGGCCGCGCGGCCGGAAGCAAGGAGGTAAGATCCGTCCGAGCCGGGGCGCTTGCGCGCGACCTGGTCCGGCCAGGCGGAGGCGAGGAGGCGCGCGAGATCGCCGCCGGGTTTGGCGCCGCCGCCCCAGCCGGCGGCCTGCGCCTTGAGGCTGCGCGCGCGGGGGCCGGTATCGGCGCGGAAGCGCTGGAGGCGGTCGCGCAGGTCGGTGGAGTCGCCGCCCATTCCGCGTTCGCCGGCGAGGGCTGCGACTTCTGCGGCGAGCGCCTTCTCGGCGGGGCCGGGCGCTGCGGCGATCAACGCGGCGAGGCGCGGCGCCATCGGCAGGCGCGCCATCTCGCGGCCCTTTTGCGTCAGCGCGCCGGTGTCATCGAGCGCGCCGAGGGCATGCAGCTGGGCTTCGGCGGCGCGGTATTTTCCGGCGGGCGGCGGATCGAGCCAGGTGAGCTTGGCCGGATCGCGCTCGCCCCATTCGGCGAGGGCGAGGACGAGGCCGGAGAGATCGCTGGTGAGGATTTCCGGCGTGGGCGCGGCGATCAGGCCGCGCGTGGCGGCTTCGTCCCAGAGACGGTAGCAGACGCCGGGTGCGGTGCGGCCTGCGCGGCCGCGGCGCTGGTCCACCGAGGCGCGGGAGGCGCGCACGGTGGAGAGGCGCGTGCCGAGGCCGCCGGCTTCATCTTCGGCGACGCGGGCGAGGCCGGAATCGATGACGATGCGGACGCCTTCGATGGTGAGCGCGCTTTCGGCGAGGTCGGTCGCGAGCACGACCTTGCGCTTCCCGGGAGGCGCAGGGGAGACGGCGGCGTCCTGTTCGGCGGGCGAGAGCGCGCCGAAGAGGGGCGCGACGAGAATGTCCGGACCCAGACCATCGAGCGCGTCTGCCGTGCGATGAATTTCGCGGGCGCCGGGCAGGAAGGCGAGGACGGAGCCTGCCTCCTCGCGCAGGGCCTGGCGGATCGCCTTCGGCATGCGGTCTTCGACGCGCTCGTCGGAGCGGCCGAGATAGCGGGTCTCGACCGGATACTGGCGGCCTTCGCTCTCGATGACCGGCGCGGTGATGGCCTTCGAGACGGCAGCGGTGTCCAGCGTTGCGGACATGATCAGCAGGCGGAGGTCTTCGCGCAGGGCGGACTGGGCTTCCAGCGACAGGGCGAGGCCGAGATCAGAGTTCAGGCGGCGCTCGTGGAATTCGTCGAAGAGGACGGCGCCGACGCCTTGCAGCTCGGGATCGCTGAGGATACGGCGCGTGAAGAGGCCGTCGGTGATGACTTCGATCCGGGTGGCGCTGCTGACCTTGCGGTCGACGCGCGTGGTGAGGCCGACGGTCTGGCCGAGCTTTTCGCAGAGGCTGGAGGCCATGCGCTCGGCGGCCATGCGGGCGGCGATGCGGCGCGGTTCCAGCATCAGGATACGGCCTGTGATGACGGCGGGATTTCCGAGAAGACCCGCCAGCGCGAGCGGCACACGCGTGGTCTTGCCGGCGCCGGGCGGGGCGGCGAGCACGAGGCGATTGGCTTCGGTGAGTGCACGGAGAATTTCCGGCAGCACATCATCAATCGGGAGAGGGTCGCGCGCCAATGCCATGCTGCACGCCATACGGCGCGGCGGGCCGATCTGGCAAGCATCGCGCCGGCAAAGGTTGTCTTATCCGCTCCTGCCGCCTACCCTTCCCTATGGGGGACTGAACAATGAGGTGATGGATGAAGGCCTGGTTTGCAATCGATCTCTGGAAGCGGGTCATGTTGGGGCTCGTGCTGGGGGCGATCACCGGCCTTGTCCTGCGGGAGACGATGGGCGCCGCCGAAGCCGGCGCCGTCGTCACGTCTGCGATCAAACCTTTCGGCGAAGCGTTCATCAGCCTGATAAAAATGCTGGTTGTGCCGCTGATCTTCACCACGCTCGTGTCGGGCGTGCTGGCAATGGGCGATCCCAAGAAGCTTGGCAGCCTCGGCGGACGCGCGCTTGCGATGTACATGGGCACAACGGTCATCGCGATCTGCTTCGGGCTTGTGATGGGATCGATCATCCAGCCCGGAGCGGGCTTTGACACGTCGATCGTGACGTCGACTGATCTTGAAGAGACACGCGCCAAGCTCGCCGCAAACCCGCCGGCGGGATCGGTCGGCGAACAGCTGATGCGGACACTCCTGTCGATCATCCCGGAAAATCCGGTCGCTGCGTTTGCCAAAGCGGATGTGCTTCAGATCATCTTCTTCGCCATCCTGCTTGGCATCGGCATCCTGATGTCCGGCGAGGCCGGCACGCCGCTGAAGAAGCTGTTCGACAGCGCTGCAGAGGCGATGATGAAACTGACGCTCATCGTGATGGAGACCGCGCCGATTGGCGTGTTCGCGCTGATGGCGTGGGTCATGGGGCAATACGGCTTCTCGATCCTGACCGTGCTCGGCAAGATGACCTTGTCGCTCTACGCCGCGTGCGCGCTGCATATTTTCATCACCTACGGCCTCCTGATCTTGCGCGGCGTGGTCCGCCTGCCGATGATGCCGTTCTTCCGGGGCGTGGTGGACGCGCAGGCGCTCGCCTTCTCCACTTCGTCTTCCAATGCCACCCTGCCGATGACGATTTCCTGCGCGACCAAGAACCTCGGCATCGGCAAGCCGGTCGCCTCATCGGTGCTGCCACTCGGCGCGACGATCAACATGGACGGCACGGCGCTCTATCAGGGCCTGATCGCGCTGTTTGCGGTGCAGGCGCTCGGCATCCCGATCACGCCGGGCACTTACCTGACGATCATCCTGATGGCGACACTGGTTTCCATCGGGACGGCGGGGGTGCCATCCGTGAGCCTGTTGCTGGCGACAACCACGCTGGGCATTGTCGGGGCGACGCCGGACCAGACGGTGCTGATCATCGCGCTTCTCTTCCCGTTTGACCGTATCCTCGACATGATGCGCACGGTCACCAACATAACGGGCGACCTTGCGGTCGCCACTGCGGTTGCGAGGTGGGAAGGCGAACTCGACGAGAACGTCTACCGCGCACGCGACCCGGTCTAGAGCGGGGCGCCTTCCGGCAGGTGGACCGTGTTCTGTACCGTCGCCGTGACCTGCGCCGGCAGCCAGCAGGTCACTTCAAGGCCGCCGCCGTCGACCGGCTTCATGCCGACCGTGCCGCCGTGGAGATGGATGAAGTGCTTGACGAGCGCGAGGCCAAGTCCTGCACCGCGCTGATCGCCCGAGACAAAGCTGTCAAAGCTGGTCGCACGCTTGTCGGCTTCAAGGCCGATGCCGTTGTCCCGTACACTGAGCATCACCATGTCGCCCGCGCGCTGGGCTGCCACGACGACTTCCCCGCCGGACTCCGTGAAGCGCAGGGAGTTGGACACCAGGTTGAACAGTACCTGCTTGATGCGGCGGGCGTCGCCGCGGATGGTGCCGAGCTTGCCTGTGATTTCGGAGCGCACAGTGACTTCCGTGTCTTCGGCCTTCGAGACGACCATCTCGATGCCTTCGGCGATCAGGTCTTCGAGGTTCACCGTATCGAGATCGAGGTCCATGCGGCCTGCCTCGATCAGTGCGAGGTCGAGGATGTTCTCGATCAGCTTGTTGAGATGATCGGATGCCGAGAGGATGGCGCGGACATGGTCGGTCTGGCGCTCGGTCAGCGCGCCGTTGCGCTGCGTTTCGAGGAGTTCGGCATAGCCGAAGATCGTCGTCAGCGGCGAGCGCAGCTGATAGCTTACATTGCGCACGAATTCGGTCTTCAGGCGGTCGGCCGCTTCAAAAGCCTCGGCTCGGTCGCGGAGGGCGGATTCGACGCGGCGCGTGGCGGTGACGTCCGCAAAGGCGATCAGCGTATTGCCGTCCGGCAGCGGGTTGGTGATGTAGGTGAGCAGCGAGCCATCCGAGCGGCGCATCTCGCCGGTGGTTGCCTGGCGCGCCGCTGCCGACGGATCGGTGATGTGCACCTTGATGGCTTCCCAGATTTCGGCGTCATGGAACAATGGCACGCAGGCCTCGACCACATCGTCATAATCCGGCGTGTCCTTGAGCAGCTCGGCCGGCAGATCCCAGACGCGGGCAAACGCGCTGTTGTGCAGTTTGAGCCGGCCGTCGCTGCCGAACACGGCGACCGCCTCGTGCAGGTTGTCCAGCGTCGAGCGCTGCGTCTTGATGAGGGCGTTGAAGCGCGTCTGCAGATCCAGCTGGACAGTGATGTCCTTGAACAGGAGCAGGAGGCCGCCCATCGGGTGGCGCTGGCGTGTAACTGAAAGTGTGCGGCCATCCGGCAGGGACCACTTGTCTTCCTTCACGCCGTCGAGATCGAGATAGTAGGAGATTTCCTCGGCGCGCCATTCGGCATAGTTCGGCCGGCCCGGCAGCTTGCGGCGCTCACGCAGGCGGTCGAGCAGCTGGCCATGGTTCGGCCGGTCAAGGAGGAACGCCTCTTCAAGGTCCCACATGTCGCGGAAGGCCTTGTTGTAGAAGGTCAGCTTGCGTTCGGCGCTGAAGATCGCGACCGCATCTGCGACGTGGTTCAGCGTCTCGTCATGCGCGCGCACGTGGCGGTTCAGTTCCTCGCGCGCATTTTCCTGCATGGTGACGTCGAAGGCCATGGCCCCTGCCCCGCCGGAGAGCGGGAATGTCAGTACACGCATGGCCCGGCGATCGCCCTTGACAACGACGTGGCGGGTTTCGTCATGCTCCTGGCCATCGGAGATGGTCTTGCGAGCCTGTTCGGCGACGGCCTGATCGAGCATTGTCTGCTCTTCCAGGAGACGGTCGAGGCTGGAGACGTCCACGGCGGCAAGATAGGCCGGGTTCGCCCATTGCAGGCGGCCCATGCCGGAGACGCGCCAGGCGGGGAACGGCGCCTTGCGCAGCATGTCGAGGAAGGCAGTCGGGTCGCGCGCGATGACCTGGCGGGCTTCCTCGAACTTTCCGCGGGCGGAGCTTTCCTCGAGGCCCTTGATGGTGGAATCGGTGACCCAGACGACTGCGCGTGCACCGGCCGTGCGCCCGTCGGCTTCCAGGAAGCGTCCGGAGGGACCGATGATGGTCAGCGAGAACGGATTGCCCTGCTCGCGCAGCTCCCGCAGGCGGATCCGCAAAGTGGTATCCTGACCAGCGGAGTCGCGCGCCTCGAGATCGGCAATGCCTTCGACGATGCGCACCGTCGGGTTGTCGGAAATGGCAGCATCCGTGAAGCTGAGCAGGCCGGCCAGCGCCACGGACGAGCCGAACACGTCCGGCGGCGTGATCTCGTCGCCTTCCATTTCCAGCGCTTCGCCCTGCCAGACGAGAATGACGCCGGGATGCGCGCCGAGCACGGATTTGAGGGCAGCGTTCTCTGTTTCGCGTTCGCCGGCAAGGTCGCGGTATTTCTTGGCGGCGCCACGGGCTCCGTCCGACACGCGCAGGGCCCAGAGGAGCGCACCGAGCGCCAACATTGCGGTGCCGACCGCCATGATGATGGGCACTTGTTCTGCGTTCATCGCACAGCCGCCTTTCAAAGCGCGAAGCCACGCGCCCGCGGACGGACGCGACTCGGCCTAGTTTATACTGGTTAACGATTGGGCCCGCGAGCGTTAAGGCAGGGTTAATTCAGGCCCTGCGAGGTTCACGCCAAGCAGTGCTCAGGCGCTGCAAACCGCTGTTGCAAAAACAGCACACCCACCTAGGGTAACCATTGGCAAGCCTGAGGAGTCTCCGTTCATGCGCCGTGCCCTGCTCGTTGCAGCCTTTCTTCTGACTGCTCTTCCCGTGAACGCCCAGGCTGAAACGGAGGCGGACGATCTCGTACGCCTGCCCGGCCAGGGGTTGGTGAAACCGGACTCCGCAGCTGCCCAGATGAAACTCGGCCGGCTGGTGCCGGGAGGGGGCCTGATTGCCAGCTTTGACGCAGACGGCGATGGCCGGATTTCGCCGGACGAACTTAAAGCAGGCGCGCTGGCCGCCTTCGAGGCCGCCGATGCCAATGGCGACGGCCAGCTCGTTGCGCTGGAGCAGCAGGACTGGGCGGCCGGACTGCCGACGCGCGATGATACCTTGTCCAACCCCGTGCGCTTCGATCCCAACCTGGACCGCGTGGTGACGTTTGCGGAATTCGAGGCGGCCATCGTGCAGCTCGCGAAGAATTATGAGGACAGCAGCGGCACCATCGAAATTGCCAAACTGTCGGCGCCGGACCCCCGGCCGGAGCGTAATGATCGCCGGTCGCCTTTCGACGAGCCACCGCCCGAGCGCGGCAGCAACTGAGCCGGCTGCCCGGCGGCAGCGCTTGACAGCCAGACCCAGTCAGGCGACCCGCTGGTCTCCATGACACGGCCGTCCCTTCCGCCCGCGCGCGGCAAACTGATCGAGAATGCGCCGCTGGCGCCCTATACCTGGTTCCGGGTGGGCGGGCCTGCGGATGTGCTTTTCCTGCCGGAAGATGAAGCGGACCTCGCCGCCTTCCTGACTGCGCTTGATCCGGCGATTCCGGTCACCGTGCTCGGTGTCGGCTCGAACCTCATCGTGCGCGATGGCGGCATCGAGGGCGTCGTGATCCGCCTGATGGGCCGGGCCTGGGGCGAAGTGATGAAGACAGGCGAACGCGAGATGACGGCCGGTGCCGGGGCGCTGGACCTTGCTGTCGCCAAGGGCGCCGCGAAACACGGCATTTCAGGCCTCGAATTCCTGTCCGGCATTCCGGGTTCGCTCGGCGGCGCCACGCGCACCAATGCCGGATGCTACGGAAGCGAACTGAAGGATGTGCTTGTCCGCCTTGAAGGCGTGACCCGGCGCGGCGAACGGCGGGTTTATGGCGAAGGCCATGCGCCGGTGGAGTTCAGCTATCGCCATACAGACCTGCCGGAGGACTTCATCGTGACGCGCCTTGTGCTGCGCGGCACGGGCACCGGCGAAGCGGCCGAGATCGGCGCGGCCATCGACGCGCTGCAGGCGCGCCGGGGCGAGACACAGCCAATCAAGGAAAAGACGTCCGGCTCGACCTTCGCCAATCCCGACCCGCCGGGGACGCCGAACCAGCGATCGGCCTGGAAGCTGATCGATGCCGCCGGGTGCCGGGGCCTCAAGGTTGGCGGCGCGCAGGTCTCGCCGATGCACTGCAACTTCCTGATCAATACCGGCGACGCAACCGCCGCCGACATTGAAGCGCTGGGCGAACTGGTGCGCGCCCGTGTCCTGGACACCTCCGGCGTGTCGCTCCGCTGGGAAGTCCGCCGGATAGGCCGTATACAGACAGCCTAGAATTTGCCCTTCAGTTCTATGGTGAAGATGCCGCCGAAGGCGCGGGAGTATTCTTCCGTGCGCAGCAGGGCGCCATTCCGGTCGCCGTCATAGATGCGGCGCCAGTAGCGGTCCTTCTGGTTGGTGAGGTTGCCGACAGCGACCACACCGGTCATGCCGAGGATGTCCTTGTGTTCCAGATAGGCCATCAGGAAGTGCGGCTCGTTACCGGCCCATTCGACTTCGGAGATCTGGTAGAACGGCTCCTGCTTGAACCCTTCAAGGACAAATCCCCAGGCAATATCCGTCCCCGGTACATCCTGGCGAAGCTCGACTTCATAGTCATATATCAGGTGACCGTTGATCGACCGCTGGATGCCGGTCACCGGATCGTCCGCTTCAGTGTCGTAGAAGCGGCCTTTGACTGTGAGTTCGGCACCATCGAAGCCGGCCTTGGAGAGCTTGAGGGTCGATTCTGTTTCGATGGCCTGCGCAGTGGCGCTGTCGATATTGCCGGGGCCGGCGCCGGTGCCGATCGGCACCTGGTCGACCACGTCTTCCAGATCAACATAAAGGAAGCGAACGGTTGATGCGCCCCACTCGCCGAGATTCTTCTGCGCTTCCAGAGTGTAACGCCAGGATTGGCTTGGCACGATGTCCTGATTGCCGGTCTGGCCATTGCCGAGATCGAGGTTCACGGATGAAATGAAGTCGTAGAAATCGAGCTGGCCGACGCGGCGCTCGACCTTGCCGACGAGCTTGAGCGAATCGGATTGCTGCCAGGTCAGGCTGGCGGAGCCCTTGGGGCGCGTGAATTCGCGCTGGTTCTCGGCATCGCCGGATTGTGTGAGCTCGGAATATTCCATGCCGCCGGAGAGCTGCAGGTTGAGCTGCGGCGAAAGCTGGCGGCCATGGGTCAGGATGACTTCGCCGCGGCGTTCCTCGACGCGTGAATTGGCAAGGTCCAGCACGACGGGCAGCAGCGGTCCGCCGCCGGTCGCTTGTTCCAGTGCGGCTTCGGCTTCGAGGAAGTTGAACGCGCCTTCCGCCGAAATCTGCCAGTCGCGGCCCTGCCCCGTTTGCAGCGCATACTCGCTGCGCAGGATGTATTCGCCCTCATCGACGGTCTGGTGGAAGTTCGATGCGAATTGGCCTGTGCCATCGAAGGCGCCCATCTTGAACCGGTCGACGAACGGGCTGTGCTCAAGACGCCCTAGGCCGATGAATTTCAGCCGGCCCGGACCTGCGTCAAACTCGAAGTCGCCACCGATCTCGGCGTTCCATTCGTCTTCGGCCGACTGGAAGAGGCGCCGGCCCTGCGGACCGCCCAGCAGATAAGTCTTGCTGATCTGCTTGGCGTCCGCCTCCCATATGCCAACCTTTCCATTGAAGTTGGCGATCTTTCCGGTCACCGGCGTCCAGCCGAGCGAACCAGAGAGCGAGACGTCTTCAATGACGCGTGTGAAATCCTCTTCACGCTGCTCCAGCAGATTCTTCTGGCCATCCTGGATGAGACGCCAACCGGCATCGGCGTTGCGCTGGGGGGCGCTGTTGGCTTCGAGCGTCCAGCTGACGGCGCCTTTGCTGCCTGCCAAAGTAATCGTGCCTTCGTTCAGCGAGGGCGGCAGGTTTTCACGCAGGCGGATCTTGTAACGCCAGGTGCCATCAATCGAGGCTTCGCCATCGGTGATGACGTTGACCACGCGCCCGGTCAGGCCGGCGATCTCGGTCTGCGTTCCGTCGATCACTTCGATGCGCAGCACACGGGCCGCCGCGATCCGCCCGAGCGCCAGCTCGGCGCCGTTTGACTTGGCCGACACGCGCTGACCGTTGATAAGCACGTTGCCGCGCGCCTGGCCGAAGCCGCGATTGCCGCTGTCATCCCTGATGATCGAAAAACCGGGAATCCGGCGAACCATGTCGAGTGCGTTGACCGGACCGTACTGGTTGAAGTCCTCCGGCTGGTAGATCGAGCGGCCGGCATCGGTTTCGGCCAGCGTAGCCGCCGTATCTGCAACAGCGACAAGCTGCGCGCTGAAGGCAAGCACGGCAAAACTGGTCAGCAGGGTCCGCGGAATCGGCATTTTTTCTCCCTCGGCATCGCATTCGGAGCTTTTCAGCCGGCCGAGCAGGATTACCGTTTTTCGTTATCGATTTTCCGCTTATCAATATTGACTACACTCATAGTCAATAGCTTTTTTCGCTCGGTCACATAATTTTTTGTAATCTGCTCATTTGCGCCAGACAGGCGCCCTGACCTTCCCTTTAAGCTGCTGTTCACCGCAACGTCCCATCACGGACGATGTCGGATTGAACGCATCTCAGAAGGAGTTGGCATGAAACGGGTGGCGGTGATCTATGGTGGCTGGTCTTCGGAACGGCCCGTTTCGCTTTCCTCCGGCCGCCAGATGGCAGAAGCCGCGCGCAAGGCCGGTTATGACGTGGTCGAGATTGACGCGACCCGCGAGTTGCCGCGCCAGTTGACCGAGGCTTCCCCAGATGTGGTGCTGAACGGCCTGCACGGCCCCTGGGGCGAAGACGGCTCGGTGCAGGGCCTGCTTGAGGTGATGGGCCTGCCCTATTCCCATTCCGGCGTTCTCGCCTCTGCGCTCGCAATGGACAAGTTGAAGTCAAAGGCTGTTTACCGCCAGGCCGGCCTCGACGTGGCGCAGGACCGCCGCGTGACGCGCGCCGAAGCCGCCGCAGCCCACGCGCTGAAACCGCCGTACGTGATCAAACCTGTGAACGAGGGCTCGTCCTTCGGTGTACTGATCGTTCGCGAGGGCACCAACGGACCACCGCAGGAACTGACCGGTCCGAGCTGGCGATACGGCGATTACCTCATGGCCGAGGAATACATCCCGGGCCGCGAACTTACTGTGGCCGTGCTCGGCGACCGGGCGCTCGCAGTCACCGAGATAACGACCTTAAGGGACTATTACGATTTCGATGCAAAATACGCTGCTGGTGGATCGCAGCATGTGATCCCTGCGGACCTGCCCGCGCATGTGACCAAGGCAGCGATGGACGCATCGCTCAAGGCTCACCTCGCCCTGGGCTGTCGCGGGGCGACACGCTCGGACTTCCGTTACGACGAAAAGAAGGACCGGCTCGTGATCCTCGAAACGAACACCCAGCCCGGCATGACGCCGACCTCGCTCGTCCCGGAGCAGGCCGCACATGTGGGCATGAGTTTCGTGGAACTGGTCGCCTGGATGATCGAGGATGCCTCATGCCAAAGATAGAGCGCAATCAGACAGTGCCTTCAGGCCGCCGCCGCCCGGCGACGATCATCGACGAGACGACGGGCGAGGAAGTCCGCGTTTCCTCCGTGATTTTCGGCGTTGTGATGCTGATTGCCATCCTGGTTGCGACTGCGGCCTGGATGGGCGGGTCGATGTCGCAGATCGGCTCACGCTTCGGCGGGTTCATGGATGACACTTCGCGCCTTGTCGGCGTTGATGTGAAAGACGTCTCCGTACTCGGCCTCGAGGACAATCCGGCCCTTGCCGACGAAGTGCGCGCCGCCGCGATGATCGAACCCGGCGAGAACATGTTCCGCGCCGATCCGCACCTCATCAAGAGCCGCGTTGAGGGCACCCACAAGGTTCTGAACGTGCGCGTGCACCGCCTCTGGCCGGGCCAGATCGTCATCCTCGCCGATGCCGCCGATCCGGTCGCGCTCTGGCATGACGGACGCCAATGGCAGGTTGTCGACGGGCTTGGCCGCCTGCTGCCCGGCGCACGCGCGGAAGACCATCCAAATCTCCTGCGCCTCGCTGGACAGGGCGCGCCGGAAGCCGCCCCGCAGCTTGCTGCCGCGCTCGCTTCTGCGCCCGACATCAATGGCCGTGTTGCGGTGGCCACGCGTATCGGCGACCGCCGCTGGGACATGCGCTTCATCAACGGCGTTACCGTGCGCCTGCCAGAAGATCCGGGCCTTGAGCCCGCCATCGAGCGCCTCGCCAAATTGCAGGTGCGCACGGCGCTCACTCAGCGCCCGCTGGAAATGATCGACCTGCGGAGCCGCGGCCGCGTTTATCTGCGACTGGCCGAAGCCCCCACCGAACCTGCACCTGAAGCGGTCCGTGAGGTTGCCGAGAAAACCTGATGTCCGAACTGTCCGCCAAGCGCCTCGCCCGTCTCAACGGCCGTCCGGGCGGCACGGTCGCCGCGCTGGACATCGGCTGTTCCAAGACAACCTGCCTGATTGGCCGTCCGGATGCGGACAATCCGCGACGCATGGCCATCCTCGGCGCTGGACGCCAGCAGACCCGCGGTTTCGCGGGCGGCAACATTACCGACATTGAAGGCCTCGAGCGCTCGATCCGTCTTGCAGTAGAAGACGCCGAGCGCGAAGCCGGCGAGCCGATCACCGAAGTCATCCTAGGGATCACCGGCCCCAAACTGTCGTCCCGCCTGCTCTCGGCAAGTATCGATATCGGCGGACGGGTCATCACAGCCCGTGACGTGCGCCGCCTGCATGGGCAGGTGCTTGCGCGGGCTGCGCAGTCCCCTGCCCACAAACAGGACGGCATCCTTTCCGCCTGGCCGGTCGTCTACACGATCGACAAGGCGGCCGGCCGCGTGCGCCAGCCGGTCGGCATGATTGCCGGTACGCTGAGCGTGAAGATGTCGATCGTCTCCGCGCCCCGCGCCATTGTGAAGAACCTGACCGAGTGCGTGTTCCGTGCGCACCTCGGCGTCAGCCAGATCGTCCCTTCGGCCATCGCGAGCGGCGCAGGTACGCTGATCGAGGACGAGATCGAGAACGGTGCCGTCTGCATTGACCTCGGCGCCGGCGTGACCGCTGTGTCGGTCTACCTGCATGGCTCGCCGGCCTGGCTCGGCCTCGTGCCGGCTGGCGGATCGCATGTGACTGCTGACATCGCGCAGGGCATCGGAACGACATTCGCCGCCGCAGAACGCCTCAAGAATGTCTACGGCACTGCAGATCTTGAAGGCCCCGGCCTTGCCGAGCGGATCGAGGCGCCGCGCCTCGGCGATGACGGCCGTCTGCATGCCTCGCGTCTCGAACGGGCTGAAATTGCGCGCATCATCGCACCGCGCATCGAGGAAATCTTCGAGCTGGCGCAGGCCCTGCTCGCGCGCAGCGATGTGAAGTCCGTCCTGCCGCAGCGCGTCGTTTTGACGGGCGGCGGAAGCCAGCTGCCCGGCGTGCGCGAAGTCGCCACCCGCATCCTCAAGTGTCCAATCCGTCTGGGCCGCCCCGTCCTTGCCGAAACTTTAGGCGAGCAACTGGCAACGCCTGCTTTTTCAACAGCATCCGGGCTGCTACTCTATCCCGAGTTGGGGTTTGCAGACGCAGCGCGGGCTGGCGCTTCGTCGTTGGAGACAGAAGCTGGCGACAGCGCGGGATGGACGAACAAGGTGTTGTACTGGCTGAAAGAAAATTTCTGACGCCCGTCACAGCCACTTAAGCGTTTTTTAGCGGCAGCAGCGCATTCTGCCCGCTCCAGCCAGCCCGGCCGACGCAGACGCAGAATGAGGCGCCATGACCCAGGAACTTAAGCCGCGGATTCTCGTGTTCGGTGTGGGCGGAGCCGGCGGCAACGCCGTCAACAACATGATCGAAGCCAATCTCCAGGGCGTCGAGTTCATCGTGGCCAACACCGATGCGCAGGCCCTGTCGCGTTCACGCGCTGACAACCGGCTGCAGCTTGGCCTTGGCACAACATCGGGGCTCGGTGCCGGTGCGCGCCCCGAGATCGGCGCCCGTGCCGCCGAAGAATCCATTGACGACATCCGCGCCCGTCTCGATGGGGCGCATATGGTGTTCATTGCGGCCGGCATGGGCGGCGGAACCGGCACCGGCGCAGCCCCGATCATCGCGCGCGCGGCGCAGGAGATGGGCATCCTGACGATCGCCGTGATCACCAAACCTTTCGGCTTCGAAGGCGCACATCGCATGCGCCTCGCCGAAGAAGGCCTCGCGAAGATCCGCGGGCACGTCGACACGATGATCGTCGTGCCGAACCAGAACCTCTTCCGCATCGCCAATGACAAGACGACCTTCGCGGACGCCTTCCGCATGGCCGATGACGTGCTCTATTCCGGCGTGCGCGGGATTACCGACCTGATCGTCATGCCGGGCCTGATCAATCTCGACTTTGCCGACGTCAGCGCCATCATGCGCGGCATGGGCACGGCCCTGATGGGCATGGGCGAAGCGACCGGCGAAGCCCGTGCGCTGGAAGCCGCCCGCCGCGCCATCGACAATCCGCTGCTCGATGACGTCACCATCAAGGGCGCAAAGGGCGTGCTCGTGAACATCACCGGCGGCTATGACATGACGCTGTTCGAACTCGACGAAGCGGCCAATGAAATCCGCCGCGAGGTCGACCCCAACGCCAACATCATCCTCGGCTCTGCCTTCGACGCGAGCCTGGAAGGCCGCATCCGCGTGTCGGTGGTCGCTGCCGGCCTCGACGCAGCTTCGCGGCGCCTGCCCGCGGCGCTGCCGATTTCCGCGCGGATTGCCGACACGCCGATCGCCGCGCCCGTTGTCTATCCCGAAGACGCCGTGACCGAGACGACCGAACCGGAAGAGGAATTTGCGGAAACCGACGACGCGGAATTCGAAACCGCGCCAGAGACCTACGAAGCCGACACCAGCGACCGGCCCAAGATCGTCACGCCGCCGCGCGTACCGGCGACGCCGGCCGTGCCGCCAGCCGGCATTTTCTCCGAACGCACGGATGTCCCCGCCCCGGACCGCCCGGCGCGTGATGGCGGCAATGCGCCGTCCGGTTTCGCAAACCTGTTCGGCTGGCGCCGTCCCGCACCGCAGGGCCAGAACGATACCGGCCCGGCCCATCGCGGCGCCCCGGCCGCGCCGCCGATCATCTCCTCTCCGGACGACCATCCAGAGGCGGCCCCGTTCGACGATGCTGATCTCGAGATTCCCGCGTTCCTGCGCCGCTCGGCCAATCATTAGCGGCGGGTGTGGCCTTCAGGCGACACGTTTCCATGTCGTTAAATTCCTTGATTTTCAAGGATTAGCAGGGACTTCAGGGCTTCGACTGTAATACTGCGAAACATCGCGTGTTTTGAGTGCGGCGCCCTGGCGCGCCATTTAAGCTGTCATGTGTATGCGTAGCGGACTGAGGGCCGACAAGGACATGGCAGCTGAGCGTCAAACCACGATTTCGCGCAATGTGACCTGCGCCGGGATTGGTGTTCACTCCGGCGCCCGCGCGCGGCTGACCCTCCATCCCGCCCCTGCCAATACCGGCATCCGCTTTGTGCGCATCGATGCCGCCCCCGGCACAGGCGAAATTCTTGCCCATGCCGAAGCCGTTTCTGACACCCAGCTCGGCACGACGCTGTCGAACGAACATGGCGTGTCGGTTGCCGTGGTCGAGCACCTGCTGGCCGCGGTCGCCGGCGTCGGCATCGATAACCTGCGCATCGAGATCGACGGCCCCGAAGTACCGATCATGGATGGCTCGTCTTCCGTTTTCTACGAACTGCTTCTGCAAGCCGGACAGCGCGTCCTGGGCGCCGCTCGCCGCCGTATCCGCATCCTTGAACGGGTTGAAGTGCGCGAGGGGCCGAAGCGTGCCTCGCTGTCGCCGTCTGACAATGACGTGCTGACCCTGCGCGCCCGCATCGAATATGACGACCAGCATATCGGCGTTCAGCAGATGGCCATGCGCCTTGCCCCTGGCATGTTTGCGCGCGACCTCGCCTTTGCCCGGACCTATGGCTTTGCGCGCGATGTGGAGATGCTGCGCTCCATGGGACTCGCCCGCGGCGGCTCGCTCGAAAACGCCGTGGTGATCGGCGAGGACGGCGTAATGAACCCGGAAGGCCTTCGGATCGAGGACGAGTTCGTCCGCCACAAGATGCTGGATGCCGTGGGCGACCTGATGCTCGCCGGCGCGCCGATTGCGGGCGACTATGACGCCGTTCAGCCGGGCCATGCCCTCAACAACAAACTTGTGCGCAAGCTGCTCGCCACGCCATCTGCGTGGTGCTGGGAAGAGGCGGGTGTTGCAGCTGCCCTGGAAAGCGTCCGCGCAGCCGTCTGAGGCTGTGCCTTGAATTCAGCCCATCAAGCCGCGTTCATCGCTGCCTGAGGCCTGGTCGCCCTGGGCCTCGCCGTCCTCGATATCCTCATCACTGCGCCCGGCCAGCGACCGGACCAGAGCCATGAGGTGCGTGCGCACGCGCTCGTCCTCGATACGGGAGAAGTTGCGGACAAGATCGATGACGGCACGGGACGAACCGCCTGCGGTCTCGACCTTCTCGGCGGCGCCAAAGAACCAGCCGGGCTGGACTTCCAGGACTTCCGCGATCTGCGCGAGACGGCCTGCGCTGACACGGTTTGCACCGGTCTCGTATTTCTGGATCTGCTGGTAGGAGATCCCCAGCGCATCGGCGAGCTGGTCCTGGGTCAGCCCGAGGAGAATCCGGCGGCGGCGCATACGTTCGCCGACCTGACGGTCTACCGTGTTGGCATCACTCAATTTCCGGTTCGTCATGGTTCTACCTGGTTGCCTGGCCTGCTAGCCTGCATGGCGCAAGTTGCTCTGGCGGGGTACCCGGCTTCTGGATGCCGGGACTGGACCCATCAGGTCAGAGTTAGACTGGAACTTGCCGGCGGCAAGCCCAATCTGCACGTCTTGGCGCCGCACCCCGGGCAAATCGCCGGAGGAGCCTGCCATTCAGGCCTTGGAAAGGCGGGTCCATTCGGGCTAAGCCTACAGGCGAAACCGCTCGAAGCTGCAAATACAGGCTGTCGTCCATGTCCCGACTGATTCCCCTTTCCATGGCGATTGCCGTCAGCGCGCTGGCCCTGGGCGCCTGCCAATCGAACAAGCGCAACACTGAACTCGCCTATGTCGAGCGCCCGGTGGAACAGCTCTACAATCAGGGCGCCCGGCAGCTGGACGACCGCAAATACGAGAACGCCATCCAGCTGTTCGCGGAAGTCGAGCGCCAGCACCCCTATTCCGAATGGGCGCGCAAATCGATGGTGATGTCGGCTTACGCATCCTACAAGACCCGCGACTACACGACCGCCGTTTCTGCGGCCGAGCGCTATCTGGCGCTTCACCCCGGCGGCTCGGAAGCGGAATACGCGTATTACCTGATCGCCCTTTGCTACTTCGACCAGATCATCGATGTGGGCCGCGACCAGGCGACGACCGAACGCGCCAGCACGGCGCTGAACGACATCATCCGCCGCTTCCCGCAGAGCGAATATGCCAAGGACGCGCGGATAAAGCTCGACATGGTCAACGACCAGTTGGCGGGCAAGGAAATGACGGTTGGCCGCTGGTACCTGCGCTCGAACCAGACGCTGTCGGCCGTCAACCGCTTCCGCACAGTGATCGAAACCTATCAGACGACGAGCCATACGCCGGAAGCGCTGCACCGCCTTGTGGAGGCGTATCTGACGCTGGGCCTGAAGGATCAGGCGCTCGCGGCCGGCGCCACGCTCGGATACAATTATCCTGAAACCGAATGGTACCGGATGAGCTATCGCCTGCTCAATAATCAGGGCGTTGACCTCAACACGGTCAGCGACACGCAGAAACGCAGCCTTCTGCAGCGCCTGATCCCCGGCGGCAACTGATCCCTGTGCGGAGCTTCAGGCGTCGCCTATAAGGGCAAGCCATTCTGCTTCGGTCATCGTGCGCACGCCAAGGCTCTCGGCCTTGGCGAGTTTTGACCCTGCTCCCGGTCCGGCCACGAGGATGTCTGTCTTCGCCGACACAGACCCAGCAACTTTCGCGCCCAGCGCGCTCGCACGCGCCTTCGCCTCATCGCGCGTCATCCGCTCGAGCGTTCCGGTGAACACCACCGTCTTGCCAGCCACCGGGCTGTCTGTCGCCGCCGGCACCTCATCCGCCACGTCCACTTCCGACAGCAGGGCTTCCAGCATCTCGCGGTTGTGCGGCTCGGATTCAAACTGCACCAGCGCCCGCGCCGCCGCGTCGCCGATGCCGTCAATGCCCGTCAGGTCCAGGTAGCCGTCACTGCCGGGCCCGCCTTCGGCGGCACGTTTCACAGCGTCCCAGAAAGCTTGCCAACTGAGGAATCCGCGGGCGAACTGGCCTGAGGTCGTCTGGCCGACATGACGGATACCGAGCCCGTTGAGGAAACGCGCAAATTCCGGCGTGCGGCGCGCATCGATGGCGGCGTAAAGTTTCTTCGCGGAGGCTGCGCCGAAGCCGTCCCATTCCTCGAGCGGCGGCAGGCCCGCCGCTTCGATATTTTTCCGCAGACGGAATATATCCTGCGGCGCACGCAGGACGCCCTTCTCATAGAACAGCTCGATCTGCTTGGCCCCTAAACCATCAATATCCAGAGCCTTGCGCGAGACGAAATGCTTCAGCCGCTCTACCGCCTGTGCAGGGCAGATCAGCCCGCCCGTACAGCGCCGGCGCACGTCCATCTCGCCGGCTTCATCCATCTCCCGCACGGCGGCTGAACCACAAGCCGGGCAGACATCGGGCATCACCCAGGCCGGTCCCTTCCCCGCCTTCACCACCCGAAGGACTTGCGGGATCACATCGCCCGCGCGCTGGATCTCGACCACATCGCCCGGCTTCACGCCGAGGCGTGCGATCTCGTCCTCATTGTGCAGCGTTGCGTTCGACACGACGACTCCGCCGACCGTTACCGACTCAAGCCGCGCCACGGGCGTCAGTGATCCTGTGCGGCCAACCTGGATGTCGATGCCGAGCAGTGTCGTCGTCGCTTTCTCCGCCGGAAACTTGTGCGCAATCGCCCAGCGCGGCGCACGACTGACAAAGCCGAGGCGTTGCTGCCAGTCGAGCCGGTCGACCTTGTAGACCACGCCATCGATATCATAAGGCAGCCCGGCGCGCTGTGCCTCGATGTTCCGGTAATAGGCGAGAATTTCTTCGACCGTCAGTGCCCGGACCATCAGGGAGTTCGTCGCGAAGCCCCATTTGCCGAGTATCTCGACGGCGCTGGACTGAGTCTCGGCAAAGGGCGCACTCACTGCGCCCCAGGCATAGGCGAAAAAACGAAGCGGGCGTGACTTGGTGATCTCGACATCGAGCTGCCGCAGGCTTCCAGCCGCGGCATTGCGCGGGTTCGCGAACGTCTTGCGCCCTGCTGCGCCTTCACGTGCATTGAGGGCGGCAAAGTCGTCCTTCGCCATGTAGATCTCACCGCGCACTTCGATGGAGTCCGGCCAACCCTTGCCCGCGAGCTTTGCAGGAATATCGCCGAGCGTCTTCGCATTGGCTGTCACATCCTCGCCGGTCTGACCGTCGCCGCGCGTGGCGGCGCGCACGAGTTTCCCCTTCTCGTAGGTGAGGCTCAGCGACAGGCCGTCGATCTTCGGCTCGGCCGTGAAGGCGAGTTCCATCTCGGCTCCGAGCGCAAGGAAGCGGCGGATACGGGCAGCGAAATCTGCAACGTCTTCATCGGCAAAGGCGTTCTCCAGCGACAGCATGGGGACGCCGTGGCGGGCTTTGGCGAAGCCGTCTCCCGCTTCCGCGCCGACTTTCAGGGACGGGCTGTCCTCCCGTCTCAGGTGCGGAAAGAGCGACTCGATCTCGGCATTGCGTTGGCGCAGCGCATCATAGTCGGCATCAGTGATCGCCGGTGCATCATTCTGGTAATAGGCCGCATCTGCTTCAGCGATCTCGCGGGCGAGCCGCGCGAGTTCGGCCGCCGCTTCCTGCTCTGTCAGAGCGCTGGCAGGTCTCTCGCGGCTCATGCATCCTCCAACAACCTCCCGGCTGCGGCCCGCGCCTCATCGGTGATCTCGGCGCCGGACAACATGCGGGCAATTTCTTCCTGCCGTGTTTCCGCATCTAGCGTGGTCAGCCGTGTCCCGCCAGCCTTCGCCGACTTTTCAACAAGCCAGTGCATGTCCGCGGCTGCCGCGACTTGCGGACTATGCGTCACTGCCAGCACCTGACGCGAAGCCGAGAGCCGCACGAGCCGTTCACCGATGGCGGCCGCAACGGCGCCGCCCACGCCCTGGTCTGCCTCGTCGAAAATCAGAGTGCCGGCGCTACCCGCTTCGGCCAGCGCACATTTCAGCGCCAGCGATACACGCGCCAGTTCGCCCCCGGAGGCGACCTTGCGCAGCGGGCCGAAGCCCGCGCCGGGATTGGTCTCGGCTTCGAATTCGGCGCGTTCTGCGCCAGCCGCCCCCGCCTCTTCGGGCGGCAGCGGCGTCAGTGCCACCCGAATGGTCGCGCGGCCCAGTTTCAGCGGTGCGAGTTCGGCGGCAATCGCGCTCTCCAGCCGGCCGGCCGCTGCGCGGCGCGCTTCGCTCAAGGCGTGCGCCGCGTTGTGCCAGCGCGCCTCTGCCGCGCGCTCCGCCTTGCGGGCCGCCGCGATGCCGGCCTCACCAGCCTCGACCAGTTCAAGGCGCTCGGCGAGCGCCGTCCATTGCAGATTCAACGCGTCGGGATCGCAGTTCAGTTTGCGGCCCATGGCGCGCAGCGCAAACAGCCGCGCTTCGACGCCTTCAAGATCACCCGCATCAACCGGCATACGCTCCAGCCGCGCGATGGCGCTTTCGGCCTCGCGCAGTTCGATCATCGCCCGCTCGATTGCATCGCATGCCGCCTTCGCCGCTTCCGGCAACGGTCCTTCTGCTCCATCGAAGCCGGGCAGCCGGCAAATCCGTTCGGCCGCGCGCGAGGCCTTGGCCAGCGCCGTCTCCGCATCCGCCGCCGAGAGCGCGCTTGTTGCCTCAGCGACCGCCTCCAGAACGCGTTCCGACTGCATCAACTGCGCACGCTCCGCTGTGAGCCTTGTCGCCTCCCCGGCCTGCGGCGAAAGCTTTGCGAGTTCCGCGACAGTTTCCTGAAGCCACGCCTGCGCCTCGGCCGCTGCCTGCGCATCGGCCTCCAGCGCTTCGCGCGCCGCGCGGGCTTCCATCCGCGCAGCGTGGGTTGCCGCGCAAGCCGCCAGCAAGGCGTCACTGCCCGCAAACTGGTCCAGCAAGCGCCGGTGCATTGCGGGACGCATCAGGCTCGAAGCGGCATGCTGTCCGTGTACCTCCACCAGAAGCTCGCCCGCCTCGGCAAGCAGCGCCGCCCCAACCGGCTGGTCATTGATGAAAGCCCGCGCGGGCCCTTCCCCGCGCACGAGACGTTTCAGCGTCAGCGTTTCACCTTCAGCCGCCGCCACGCCCTGAGCCGCCAGCAGCGCCCAGACCGGATGCCCGGCGGGCGGGGCAAACTCCGCCGCCACGCTCGCCTGCGCCGCGCCATGACGAATGACAGACCGGTCCGCCTGCCCGCCGAGCGCCAGCGACAGCGCATCCAGGATGATCGACTTGCCCGCACCGGTTTCACCGGTGAGCGCGGTAAAGCCCTCGCCCGGCGAAAGATCGAGCCGGGAAATGAGCACGAAATCACGAATGGACAATGACAGCATCATGGATGTGGAAATATCATAAGAACAAAAACGGAACAAACGGAATCTTGCTTGCCAGCTGCAACGCGTTCCAGTCTTCTGACGACAGGCGGATCGCGGCTGAGGGAGGCAGGGTGAACGCAGCTCGATTCCTTTTCACTGGTTTGCGATGGACAGCGCTGGTGCTCACCGCCGCACTGGTCTGCGCCTTCTGGTATCTCGGGGCATCCTGGCTGGCCGCAGCGCTGCCGATGAAGGGGAAGGTGGCGCACTTGCCGCCTGCCAAGCCCGCAGCCTTTCTCTGCGAAGCCGCCTTCCACACCGACATCGCCCTGCCGCTTGACGGCGAAGTGATCAACTGGCGCAAGGAGCTGCGCGGCCATATTCCGGACTACCTGCCGCGCGACACCTACCTCCTCTTCGGCTGGGGCGACTCGGTGTTCTTCACGAAAGTTCTGTACCCGGAAGACCTGACCCCGGCCCGAGCGCTTTCTGCCCTTGCGGGCATGAACCCGGTCGCCATGCGGATCGTGCCGGTCTACGGCTCGGATGTACGCAAGGTCTGCAAGCCGCTCCCCGGAGGGCAAGAGACCAAGGCCGTCCTGATCGACCAGATCCTGGACAGCCTGAAGAAAGACGAGGACGGTGCTTATCGCCCGATCGAAACGTCCGTGCACGGTGAGCTGTTGCTCACGGCCAAGGGACGCTACAGCCCCTTCAACACCTGCAACCAGTGGACAGCCACGGCGCTTGGCAAGGCGGGCCTGCCACGCTCTGCCTTCGCACCTTTTGCATGGAGTGTGACCGAGCCCCTGGACCGAATTAAAGGAACTACCCCTGATGGCTGATGGAGAAACCCGCCCCTGCCCCGCCTGGTTTGCCAAGCCGCAGCTCGGCATCTTCATTCACTGGGGCATCTTCACGATTCCCGCCTGGGCGCCGCGCGGTCGCATGATCCACGAGCTGACCGGCGACGATTTCGACATGAGCGCCGTGCTGACACCGTATTCAGAATGGTACGAGAACGCCATGCGCGTGGAAGGCAGTGCGACGCGCGAGCGCCACAAGCGGATCTATGGCGACAAACCGTTCAAGGATTTCAGGGCCGAGTTTGATGCCGCCGCCGAAGCATTTGATGCGGATCAGTGGGCGGACTTTTTCGCGGCCAGCGGCGCGAGCTATGTCGTCTTCGTGACCAAACACCATGACGGCTACTGTCTCTGGCCGACCGATGTGGCGAACCCCCACCGGCCGGGCTGGAATACCACACGCGATTTTGTCGGCGAGCTGGGTGAGGCGGTCCGTGCGCGCGGCATGCGCTATGGCCTATACTACTCCGGCGGCCTCGACTGGACCTTCCGCAATACACCTATTGCCAATATCGGCGACATGTTTGCCTGCGTGCCAACCGAGGAAGATTACCGGCAGTATGCCTTTGCCCAGTCAAAGGAACTGATCGATCGCTACAAGCCATCGGTTTTCTGGAATGATATCTGCTGGCCGAACGGTGAGGATGTCCCACGTCTCATCGATTACTACTACAGCGTCGTGCCGGACGGTGTCGTCAACGACCGCTGGCTCGCAAATGAAGCCTTCTTCAACTCCCTGCGCGACCCCGCCACCCGCGCCTCTTTCAATGCCATGCTGAAGGCGCGCACCGCCGGCGGCCAGCAGGAAGAAACGCCCGCGCCGTATGCGGATTTCCGCTGCGTGGAGTTCGGCCTTGGCGTCATCCCGAAGGAGATGAAATGGGAGGCCTGCCGCGGCCTTGGACTAGGCTTTGGTTACAATCAGGATGAATTGCCAGAAGATTATCTGACGCCCGCGCAACTTATTGATCTCTATACGGATGTCACCCGGCAGCGCGGAAACCTGCTGATAAACGTCGGCCCGATGGCCGACGGCACCATTCCGGAGATCCAGCAGGCGCCGCTACGCGCACTTGGCAAACAGCTTGCCAAATGACGCGGCTGCAGCGATTCCTGCTCGGCTTCCTTCCGCAGGACAGGCGCGCGGAGGCCGAAGCGGAATCGCGCCGCTGGAAAGTGGTCTGCGCGGCCTGCGGCCATTCCGCCTCGATCTGGGACATGGGCGGCGTGCGCTATGGCGCCACGGGCCGCTCGCTCACCTGGGGCCGCTGCAAGGCCTGCGGCAAGCGCGGCAAACACCGTGTCGAGAAACACGAGACACTCTGAGGGACAGGACATGATCAACTATGCGGGCCAGACCATTCTCGTCACCGGGGGCGCCTCCGGCATCGGCAAGGCCATGGCCGAGGCTTTCGTGGCGCGCGGCGCCGAAGTCATCATCGCGGATGTCCAGTCCGAAGCCGCCGGAGCCGTCGCCGCCAGGCTGAACGGACATGCGATTGCCTGCGACCTGTCAGACCCCGCTGCGCCCGCAAACCTGATCGAGGCCGCCTGGGCCTGGAAAGGCAAGCTGGACTTCGTCTGTGCCAATGCCGGTACGGGCGTGCGCAATCCGGTGCTGAAAGAGAATTTCGGTCCGGCCACGGAGCGTGTCTTCGCCGTCAACATGCGCGCGCCCATCCTGATGGCGCAGGCCTACGCTGCGAAGCTGGAAGCGGCCGGCACGCGCGGGCGTCTGATGATCACCAGTTCGGAGAATGCGCTCAGCCTGCCGGCCGGTGTGCGCCGCAGCCGCATCGGCGCCTATGCCGCGTCCAAGCACGGTGTGCTGATCCTCGCCGAATGGCTGCGCGAGGAACTCGCGGGCGCAACAATGGACCTGCATGTGCTCCTGCCCGGCGCCGTGTATACGCCGCTGGTATCGGCCGGCATCCCGGACCCTGCGCTTGCGCCCAAGGAACTGGGCCTCATCCTGCCGGAGCGCTGCGCCGAGATCGCCCTCAAGGGGCTCGATCTCGGCCTCTTCTACATTCCGACCCATGCGCACACCGCCGCTGATATGCAGGCGCGCACGCAAGGCGTGGCCGAAGCGCTTGAAGCGCTCGGCCTGACACCCTAGCCCGCCCGTTTCGCGCCTGTCAGGCGCTCCACTACAACCGCGACCGGCTTACGCCGCGCGCCGTGCCGGCCCTTGAAGCGGACCGTTTCGCCGACGCGGGGCGCGCGTTTGAAGTCTGCCACATCGAAGCGGACCGGACCCTTCACGCGGTCGCAGCGGATAAGCCCTACCGCCTTGTACCGATCGAAATGGATGACATTGCCCGATACCCATTCTTCCGGATCTAGGTCGGGCGCCATGGCAAGCGGTGCGGCGGTCTTTGGTGTGGCGCGCGCGGGCACAGATGCGACAGAGGTGCTGTTCACCTCATTGTCCGAATCCTTGCGCCAACCGAGGAGCGCCGCCACCAACAGCACAACGCCCAGTACAACCGCCGTGAACAGTGCAGCAGCCACTGTCAGGCGCACGTTATCACCCCAGGCTGCCGGCAGCATGTCTGTCACCGGCGCCAGTACTGTTTGTATGTCCAACATTGCCTCCCTGGAACGCGCACAGGGATAGTACCGCGACTCGGCACGCCAAAGCGCCACCACCGGTTTTCGGGCACACAAATCAGGCAGCGCCCAAAAATGAGGCAGCGCCGGACAGCGACTGGAACGGTCAGGTAAGGTCGAGCAGGGTTTCCAGCGCGTCGCCGTCGTCGCCGTCCGCAGCAGCCGCACCATCTGCCGCGTCGGCAAGGTGTAGCCGCAACAGATGGTTCAGGTCGCGCGCCGCCGCGACACCTGCATAGGAGAACCAGATGACGAATAGCAGCACGGCAAGCATCGACATGAGAATGCCAAACACAAAAATCGCCGGCGCACTCCGAATCATCTCCTCCACGCTACCCGGGAGGAACTGGTTCAGCAGCACCAGGGCGCCGACGGGCACCGAGATGTTTGCCACAAGCGTCAGCCGGAGTGCCGACGCAGCCTGCTCCTGATTGATCGCGCTGCGCACTGCCAGCCGTCCGAGCTGCACACGGTCCAGACCTGCAACGAGCGGCGCCAGCCTTCGCGCCGGTGCAGACTGCGTCAGCTCCTTCATCCGGTCATGTCCGGTGCGCTCGGAGACGCCGCCAAACCACATGCGATGCGGGCGCATGAAAGCCCAGTTGGAAAAGATCGGCGCAATCTGGTTCCAGAGCAGGTCTGCAGGAACCTTTTCGGCGGAACTCATATCTTGGCGCAGGCGGCCTTCAGCCAGTCCTTCACTTCGCCGTCGAGCTTGCGGCTCAGAAGTTTCCAGACACGCTTGTGGTAATCGTTGACGTACCTGCGTTCCTCTTTCGAGAGCAGCTTGACGTCGATCAGCCGTCGCGCGAGCGGGGCAAAGGTCAGGCATTCGAAGCCCAGCATCGGTATTTCGCCGCCGGGAATGTCGGCTGCGGGCGTCACGTATTGCAGGTTCTCGATGCGGATGCCGTACTCGCCGGCCTTGTAGAATCCAGGCTCGTTGGACACGATCATGCCCGGCATAAGCGGCGTGGCGTTCCACACTTTCGCAATGCGGTGCGGGCCTTCGTGCACGCCAAGATAAACCCCGACGCCGTGGCCTGTGCCGTGCTGGTAGTCCAGCCCGGCCTGGTAAAGCGGATAGCGGGCGAGGATGTCGAGGTGCGTGCCCGTCGTGCCTGCCGGGAAGCGCACTGTCGCCAGCGCGATATGGCCCTTCAACACGAGCGTGTAGTGTTTGATCATGTCATCCGTCGGCTGACCGATCGGCACCGTACGCGTCACATCGGTCGTGCCGTCCAGATACTGCCCGCCGCTGTCGATCAGGAACAGCGAACCGCGCGCCAGCTTCCGGTTCGATGCGGTCGAGACGCGGTAATGCGGCAGCGCCCCGTTCGGCCCTGCCCCGGAAATCGACGGGAAGGACAGGTCATTGAGATTGCCGAGGTCTTCGCGGAAGGCTTCGAGCTTCATCACCGTGTCGATCTCGGTGACCTCGCCGCTCTGCGCTTCAGTATCCAGCCAGTGCAGGAATTTCGTCAGCGCCACGCCGTCGCGGATGTGCGCCGCCGTTGTGCCCTTGATCTCCGCGGCATTCTTGCAGGCACGCGGCAATGCTACCGGATCGCGCTGGCGCAGGATCTTTGCGCCGGCCTGGCCCAGCCGGTCGAAGAACCAGGCCGAGGCGACATCCGGATCAAGGCTGACCGTCTTGCCAGAGAGCGCCGCCAGCCCGTCTTCGAGCTGCGACAGGGGCCGGAGGGTGACGGTATTGCCCAGATGCCGGCGCAGCGCGGCGTCTGTCTTCGCCTCGTCAATGAACAGTTCCGCAGAACCATCCGCATACAGAATGGCCCGGCCGAGCGGCAGCGGCGTGCAGCTCACGTCGCCGCCACGGATGTTGAATGCCCAGGCGAGAGATGCCGGCGAGGTCAGCACCGCCGCCTCCGCCCCGTCGCGCGCCAGCTGCGCGCCAACTGCTTCGAGCTTTTCCGTATGCGCGAGGCCTGCATGCTTGACCGCGTGCGGCACGACTTTCGCCATCGGCTGCGGCGGACGGCCTTTCCAGGCCTTGTCGATCGGGTTCTCGGCCACCGCCACCAGCTCAGCCCCGGCCTTTGCCGCCGCTGCGCCGAGCGCCGCGACATCATTCGGACTCATCAGGCGCGGATCATAACCGACCCGCTTGCCTTTGAGCGATTGCTTCGCCAGCCAGCCAAACGCGCCAGGATCCGGAATGCCCTGGACTTCAATCAGCGACGCGTCCGTCTGGTCGGCCGCCTGCAGCGTATAACGCCCATCGGCGAACAGAACCGCCTTGTCGGTGAACACGAAAGCCGCGCCGAACGAACCGGTAAACCCGGTCGCCCAAGCGAGGCGCTCGTTCGCGTCCGGCAGGTATTCGTTCTGATACTCGTCGTCATGCGGCACATAGAGGCCATCGAGGCCTTGCGCGCTGAGTTCACGGCGAAGAAGCGGAAGGTGGGCCCGGCCGTCCTGCGGCCCGCCCTTGATATCAAATGTCTGTCTCATGGCATCCGTCTTAGCCCGATGCGCCGCCGCCGGAAAGCAAGTGAGCTATGCAATGTTTCATGGCAAATTGCGCTTTGCCATACTGTTTTGTTTACCGGGCACCCTATATACGCCGCACGCAAACGAATGCTGCACCGCAGCAATATAAAGTAAACAAGGTATTAACATGAAATTCGATTTCAACATCCGCCCCGCCGCCGAAATGCCGGCCCATGAAGCGCTACGCCCAGCGCAGGTCAACGAAATCGCTTCGCCAGCCCGTCCTTCGACACCGCACGCATTCCCGGTTTCCGAACTGGGCCTTCTGGCGCGCCGTCAGGCCCGCCTTACCCGCCGCGCCACGCGCTGAGCGGTTCCCTATCGCAGACCGGCGAGACTCCCCTCCCACCCCGCCGGTGCGATCCCCTCGCCGCCCGCCCCAACTCCCAGGGGTGCGGCGGGGAGGGCTCTAACCCTTCTTGGCGAAAACCAGCGTCGACCATCCGTCTCGCTTGATCTTACGCTGGAACAGCATGCCGTGCCCCTCGAATGCCGCGCGGACCGGGGCAGCCTGATGGTGAAGAAGCCCTGACAGGATGATCTCTGCGCCCGGCGCAGAGAGGCGCTCGATTTCCGGTGCCAGGCCGATCAGCGGCTTCATCAGGATATTCGCGAACACTGTGTCGTAAGGCCCCAGCCGGCGCATGTTTGGCGTGTTGGCACCACGGACATGGTGAACGAAAAACCGGCTCACCTTGTTCTTTCGCGCGTTCTCCCGCGCAACGAACACCGAGTCCCGGTCGATGTCGCTGCCCGTGGCGAGCTCCGCGCCGACTTTTAGCGCTGCAATCGCGAGCACGCCCGAACCCGTGCCGAGGTCCAGAACCCTCCCCACCTTTCGCCGGCGGCGCACGTCCGCCAGCGCGAGCAGGCAGCCGAGGGTGGTGCCGTGATGTCCTGTGCCGAAGGCAGGGCCCGCCTCGATCAGCACAGCTGTCTTGCCCGGCGAGGTTGCAGCGAGCGCATGGCTTCCGACCACCACGAAACGCCCGGCGTTCACCGGAGGCAACCCTTCCAGCGAAAGCGTCACCCAGTCGCGCTCGACAATCTCCTCGATCCGAGCGGTCAGTTCAGGGACCGTCTCCTGAATGATTGCGACACACTCCGCGGCTTCTTCGAGCGTTTCAGCAAACGCATCGAGCCGCCAGGCGCCGCGCGCATCTTCCTTCGCATCCACGGCGCCTGCCGGCGATGGATCAGCCCAGGCAAGCGCATCCCAGGCAGTCTCGATCGGCCCCCGCGGGCCCTTTGCGGTGATCTGGTACATGGTCGCGGGCGTTAGCAGGGCCGCGCCTGATTGGAAAGACCGGCGCGAACCTGAAGGGGAGTTAACGCAACCCCCGGATGGCGCGGGCGTTGGTCGTGCATCAGCAACCCAGTAAAGGAGCATATTCATGCCTACGCAATCCGGACATACGACCGCCATTCGCGCCAGCCGCACCATCGGCACCAGCGTCTACAACACGCAGGGCGAGAAGATCGGCAAGGTCGAGGACGTCGTGCTCGACAAGACCGACAACTCCATCATGTTCGCCGTGGTCGGCTTTGGAGGCTTCCTCGGGATGGGCGAGAAATTCCACCCCGTCCCCTGGTCGGCGCTCGATTACAGCAAGGACCGTGACGGCTATGTTGTGCCTTACACGAAGGAACAACTGAAAGCGGCACCGGCCGACGCTATCGACGACCTCACCCGCAATGATGGCCGGGCGACGCGCGACTCGACCTACAAGTACTACCAGGTCAAGCCTTACTGGATGTAAGGTCCGTACACGGGCAAACGGAAGGCGGGAGCTGAGGCTCCCGCCTTTTGCTTTCCGGCATGGACTATACGGAACACAGAATGAAGTACCGGATCAAACGCGGGGCGCGGATAGTCTATCGGAATTCAGGAGCCACAAACGCCGCCGGGCATAGAAATGTCCAGCGCCCGCACCGGCGATTTCGCCGACCCGTCGGCCATCAGGGCACCACGCCTTCGACGATCATCAGCCGGGACCTTGTATTGTCCGTTCGCAGATGAACGATCGCGGCATATTCCGGCGAATCCAGAAACGCCTTCGCTGCCTCAAAACTCGGGTACTCCAGAACAACGACGCGTCCAGCCGGCGGGGCACCTTCCCGCGCCTCGGACTTGCCGCCGCGCACCAGGTACCTGCCGCCAGCAGTCGCGACCAGAGCAGCGGCAGCCGCCTTGTAGCCTTCGTAGGCTTCCGGGTTCGTGACCTCGATCTCCACGATTACATAACCCTTCGGCGTTGGATGAGCCTCCGCTTGCGGCGCGCTTGCGCACCCTGCCGCCAGAACCATTGCCACCAGCGCTGCCAGACCTGCCTTCATCTGTCCGTCCTCCCGGCCGCAAGGAGGCCCCATTCCGCGATGCCACGCAACCTCCTGCCAGGCCGGAATCACGTTTTTCACGCTTGGCTCTTTAAAAGCCGGCAGAATAGGACTATCTGTTTATCGATAAGACCGAGGAGCCCTGACGGGACCGCCATGTACACGACCGAAGACCAGATCCTGATCGAAACGCGCGTTGCCAACGAAAAGAAAAGCGCAGGCGCCGCCTATTTCCTTTGGTTCTTCCTCGGCTGGATCTCCGCGCACCGTTTCTATCTCGGCAAGCCGGTCACCGCGATCCTGCAAATCCTCAGCTACTTCATCCTCATAGGCTTTGTCTGGTGGATTGTGGACCTCTTCCTCATCCCCGGCATCATCCGGGACAAGATGGACGAGACCCGCGGCCGCATGACCCGGGAAATGCGCCGCTACGCGTACTGATCCCCCTCCCGCTGCGCGCCGCGAGGCTTCAGCCGGGACCTTTTCTTTTTCGCTTCGCTGCATCCTGGCATCCGTGCGCACCACGACGTGACGAGCCTTGACTATTTATTTTTACGATACTAGAAATATTTCTCTTAAAAGAAAGGATCTCCCGATGTCCGAATTCGACCGCCCGAAGGGCATCGCCAGCGCCCTCTGCTATGTCGATCCCAATGCCGCTTTCCGCTGGCTGGAAGAAGCGTTCGGTTTCGAGCCTTACATGGTCCTGCTCGACGAGAATGACAAAATCGCACACTCTGAAATGTCTTTCGGCACCGGTTTCATAATGGTCGGCAGCGAATGGTCCGCGGATCACAGGAGCCCGAAGAACATAGGCGGCAAGAACACTCAGACCGTCCACGTCCAGCTCGGCAAGGGCGAGGATATCGATGCCCACTGCGCCCGCGCCCGCAAGGCCGGCGCTGAAATCCTGCAGGAGCCGGACACACAGTTCTACGGCGACCGCACCTACCGCGCCCGTGACCCGGAGGGCCATATCTGGACCTTTGGTGTGACCGTGATGGACATTTCCTCCGCCGACTGGGACAAGGCCTCCGGCGGAACCCTCCGTACACAGACACGCCTGTGAGCGCCCGCCGGAACCTTGACGCCACGCTGACCGCGCTCGCCGATTCGGATCGGCGGCGCGCCATCGAACTGCTGGGCACCGCGCCGCGCCGCGCGGGCGAGCTCGCCGAAGCGCTCGGCTTGCCCGCGCCCGCGATGAGCCGCCACCTGCGTATCCTGAAGCAAGGCGGCCTGGTCGAGGAAACGCATCCCGAGTTCGACGCCCGGGTGCGCATCTATACGCTGAAGGAGGGCGGCATGGCCGATCTCAAGCTCTGGCTCTCCGAGACCGAGACGCTCTGGGCCAAACAGCTCACGGCCTTCAAGGCGCATATGGAGAAAAAGCGCAAGTGAGCGCCGTCCTTGTCGCTATCCGGGTACCGGCCACACCGGAAGAAACATTCGATGCGTTCACGGACGATATCGGCCTCTGGTGGCGCCCCAGCGCCCTGTTCCAGCTGACCCCGCGCGGCGACGGAACGCTCTCCTTCGAGAAACGCGAACGACTGATCACCACCCTGCCCTCCGGCAAAGTCTTTGAAGTCGGGCGCGTAACGGCCTGGCAGCGCGGCGCCCGCCTCGCCTTCACCTGGCGCCAGGCGAACTTCAAGCCGGACCAGGTCACCTCCGTAGAGGTCACCTTTGAAACCGTCGGCGAAGAGACCCGCGTCACGGTCACCCATCGCGGCTGGGACACAATCCCGCAGGACCACGTCGCCCGCCACGGCTTCCCGCTCCGGGCGACGCAAGGCCACCTCGCCAATGGCTGGCGCGCCAGCCTCGCCGCGCTCAGGGATAGATTTCGCTGAACCGCGCCCACAGGGCAGGCCGTGTCGTCTTGAAGCCTTCCACCGCAATCGCGTCCTCTGCCGCCACGGCGTCCGCCGCCGCGAACTCGATGAAGATGTGGGAGGTAGGGATTGCCCAGGTGCTGTCGTCCAGCGTGCCGGCACAGAGGATCACGAGGTCTGGCGCCACTGCCGGCAGGTGCCACATCCGCGTGCCGCACACCGCGCAGCGCTCGACAGGAATCGGATTGCCGCTACCGCCCGTGCGCGTGAACGTATCCCGCGCCCCGCCGGTCACCTGGAGCGCGTCCTTAGCCACGTGCAGGTACAGGCCGAACGGCCCGCCCGCGAGACGCTTGCAATCATCGCAGTGGCACGCATTCACCGCCATCGGCCGGGCCAGAACGGCATAACGCACGGCGCCGCAATGGCACCCGCCTTCCATCGGCAGCTTCGGCAACGGCGGACGGGAGATTGCAATGCGTTTCATGCGCCATGCATAGGCCGCACACGCCGCCTGATCAATCGAAGCGGATTGACGCCGCCCGCACTCCGGAGAACAGTTCGCCCATGACACGCACCCTCGCTTTTGCCGCCCTCGCCCTCGCCGCCTGTACCGGCGTTCCCGCTTCCCTCGCCGAGGCACCCGCCGCGCCGGCTGCATCGTCTGACTGGCGCACGGTCGACGCAGACAACCTGATCATCCTCGAAGCGCCGACCGGCGAAGTCGTCATCGAGCTTTTCCCGGAAGCGGCGCCCGCCCACGTTGCGCGGATGCGCGAACTGCTCGCTGAAGGGTTCTATGACGGGGAATATTTTTACCGCGTGATCGAAGGCCACGTGGCACAGGCGGGCCGCGAATTCCCGATGGCCAGCGCGGCCTGGCCCAATATTCCGCTGGAAGCCGAGCGCACCGTCTCTGCCGGTGGCTTTGTCCCTCTCGGCAGCGCAGACCTCTTCGCGCCGGAGGTGGGCCACCGTTCCGGTTTCGCGGTGGGGCGCGACGGAGACAAGGAATGGCTCCTCAACTGTCCCGGCGCCCTCGGCATGGCACGCGATGAGGCACCGGATACCGGCAGCACCGAAATATACTTCCCGCTTCAGCCGCGCCGCTATCTCGACCGAAATTATACGATCTTCGGCCGCGTCATCGCCGGTATGGAACACCTCCACCGCCTGCCCCGCGTTGATCCGTTCACGGAGGAGGAAGCAAATGCCCTGTTTGGCGAGGACGAGCCCCTCGCCTATCAGATGGCGCAGTTTCGCCGCTCGAAGTTGAACTTCAACGCGGTTTTCTCGGCAAAGCTGGCTTCTTCCATCCCGGAAGCTGAACGCCCCGTGTTTGAAGTGATGGACACCTCCTCCGCCGAATGGGCTGCGCTGAAAGAGTCGAAGCGCGACTATTCCAAGGTGCCCGCGTTCATCGCCCCGCCGGTCAACAAGCTGGACATCTGCTCGCTGCCGGTCCCGGCACGATTGGTTGGGCCTGCGCAAGATTGATACAGACCCTTTTCAGATATTCGTTCCTTGCTTCCGTGTTCTTCAACACATGGCTGCTGAGCAGGACATCGGAACATCCCTGGGAC
>CAZXQD010000003.1:47528-81126 GCA_964643405.1 uncultured Hyphomonas sp.
ATCTACGCATCCTTCGCGTTCAACAGTGTGTACCTCGTATTCGTTGTGCTTTGGCACATGATGCAGAATAAGACCCTGAGCTTTTCCGGTTTTGAGAAAGCCTACGTTCTGATCCTTTTTGCCTTTAGCCTCTTTGCAAGCCTTATGGGTGCGTTGTCCCCGACCGCCGAAATCTGACAGCGCATCTTCCGCTCAATCCAGTGCCGGGACTTTTCAATTGCCGCTCACCCCGCCGTAAGCCGGGGCCCAGACCTGAGCCGCGCATCAAAGCAATCTCACTGGATACCGGCATGCGCCGGGATGAGCGGCGGATAGGGAGGACGTGAGCGGCGAACTTACCTCCCCTCCGCCACATAGTCTTGCAGCCTGTCAATCACCGGCCCCTGCTCCTCGTCGCGCCATTGCATGCGGATATGCCGGCGCTCGCCGCTGATGATGACGAACAGGGAGAGGCCATCATCATAGGAAAGAAAGTTGGAGCCGATGAAGGTCCATCGCTCGCCCACCGGATGCTCGCCCTGATCATAGTCCCTGAAGGCGCGCACCACGACATAGTCGCGGCCCGGCGCGAGATGTTTGAACGGCTCGGCTGGCCACTGGCTGTTCATGCGGGCCCCTCCTCACGCGCGCGGCCTGCGATGCCGCCGGATTGAGCAAAGCCCTACATCCATCAGGCGTGCCGGCAACCTTACGCATTTATAATCTGCCCCATTCCCTACAGGATTCAGGGCTTTAGCCTGCGCGCACCCGCCCCCGCACAGAAACCCGCCCGCGCCCCGCTTGCCAGCTTTCGGGCGCCATAGTTTCGTCAATGTCAGCAGCGCGGGGCATGGGCGCCCAGTGTGAGGATCGGGACGGACCCGATGGTGGCGGGTCCGAACGGAAGGCGACGGGGCAAGTGACAATGGCGTTCGAAGGCAAGACACAGGTGGCGGAGAAGCCCGCCGAATTCGAGGCGCGCCAGACCGGGCGGCGGTGTTTTGTCATCCTGCCCTATGCGGCGCCGAGTACGCCCGGTGCGCCGGCGATCGACTTCGACGCCGTCTTCCATGAGATCATCCAGCCAGTCGCCGAAGACCTCGACCTCGATTGCATCCGCTCCGACCGGGTCAGCCGGTCCGGCCTCATCCACCGCGAAATGGTGGAGAACATCATCGATGCGGACGTTGTAATCGCCGATATAACGCTCGGGTCGCCGGACATCTTCTTCGAACTCGGCATCAGGCAGGCGGCCCGCCGCGCCGGCACCGTCGTCATGTGCCATTCGGGCAGCAACGAGGATTTCAACATCACTGGCGTGCGCGCGCTGGACTATGAACTGCCGCCCGAAGGCGCGCCTGCCCGCGCGCAGATCCTGGCCGATTGCCGCGCGCTGCTGCGCACGCATATCAAGAACAGCCTCGACAACCGGGCGACGGACTCGATCGTCCACTCCCTGATCCCGGGCATTTCGATCCGCCTGCCGGATCGTCCGCTCCCGGAGCGTCGCTACCACATCTACAAGCTTGGCCTTGCCGGGATGACAGGCCCGAAAGCCGCCCGCCAGATCGAAATCATCACCGGCGATATCGCTGACATCGACGACATCGACGTATGGGTGAACCCCGAGAATACGCGCATGGAACTCGCGCGCCTGCACGACTCGTCCATTTCGGCCACCATCCGCTATCTCGGCTCGCGCCGCGACCGGCACGGCTTCGTGCGCGACGATGCGATCACGCGCCTGCTGCGAAACAAGGTCGGCGCCAGTCACCGCACCGGAATAGAACCGGCGACCACCATGCTCACCGGCGCCGGCGCGCTCGCCCGCACCAACAAGGTGAAGCTGCTGGTCCACGTGGCCGCACACCAGGGCGAGCCGGGCCGCGGTTACCAACTGATCGGCGCCTACCGCAAATGCGTCACCAACGCGCTCGCCGCCGTGGACGAGCACAATACCGGCTTCAGCACCAAGCTGAACTCCAAGTCCATCCTGCGCTCGGTCCTGATCCCCCTCTTCGGCGCGCGCTCTCCCGGCGAATCGCCGCACGAACGTGTGCAGGGCCTGATCCATGCGGCGCACCAGTACCTGCTCCATTCGGCCGATACCCGGATCGAACGGGTCGCTTTCCTCGCCTGGACCCAGGTGGACCTGGAACTCTGCCAGGCCGCCCTCCACCGTCTCGGCCTTAAGCCGGCAGGTGCTCCCAGAGGCCCCGGCAAGGCCTGAACGGCCGCGCATTTTCCCTCCACAGGCGAACGCATCTTGTGCAATTCGCGGGTGCGGCCATGTGCACATCTTGCGGCGTTAACAGTTTTTAAGCACTATATGTGGTGTCTAAGCGTCATCACCGGCGCCCGCTTTACTAAGGAGTTTCCCATGGCTGACGGCAACGCGAACATTCCCGGCCTGCTCACCCCGAGCCATGCGTACAAGCCGTTCCGCTATCCGTGGGCCTATGAGTTCTGGAAAAAGCAGCAGCAGGTCCACTGGATGCCCGAGGAAGTTCCCCTCGGCGAGGACTGCAAGGACTGGGCGGTCAAGTTGTCGGACGCCGAGCGCAACCTGCTGACTCAGATCTTCCGCTTCTTCACGCAGTCGGACGTCGAAGTCGGCGCCAACTACATGGAACACTACATGCCGCTGTTCAAACCAGTGGAAGTGTCCATGATGCTGGCCTCCTTCTCCAACATGGAAACCATCCACGTGGCCGCCTATGCGCTGCTGCTGGAAACCATCGGCATGCCGGATTCGGAATTCTCTGCCTTCATGGAATACAAGGAGATGGCCGCAAAGCACGACTATCTCGGCCAGTTCGGCACTGAGACGAACGAGGACATCGCCGTCTCGATGGCCGTGTTCGGCGCGTTCACCGAAGGCCTGCAGCTTTTTGCCTCGTTCGCGATGCTGATGAACTTCCCGCGCTTCAACAAGATGAAGGGCATGGGCCAGATCGTCACCTGGTCGATCCGCGACGAGTCGCTACACTGCGAAGGCATGATCAAGCTGTTCCACGCCTTCTGCGCGGAAACCGGCGTGATGAACGACGCCCTGCGCGAGCGGATTCGTGAGTGCTGCCGCACCGTGGTAGCGCTGGAAGACAAGTTCATCGAGCTGGCCTTCGAGATGGGCCCGGTCGAGGGCATGACCGCAGACGATATCAAGAACTATATCCGCTATATCGCCGACTGGCGCCTCAGCCAGCTGAAGCTCGAGCCGATCTACGGCATCACCAAGCACCCGCTGCCCTGGCTGACCGAGATCCTGAACGGCGTCGAACACGCCAACTTCTTCGAGCAACGCGCCACCGAGTACTCCAAGGGCGCCACCCGCGGCGACTGGCACGGCGATGACGGTGTGTGGAGCCGCTTCGACGAGCGTCGGAAGAAAGCCGCAGCGACAGTGCCTGCCGAATAAACCGGCTGCGATCAGACCGGGCCCGACCTTTCCCGCCAAGGAAAGGCTCAGGCTGGAATGCGGCGCTGTGACAACCGCCATTTGCCCCCGCGCGTCTGCCCGGCTAGTGTCCGGCCGGACATGAGCCCTGACGATTCCTCCACAGGCGATGACGCCACCGGCGCCCTTTTCGGGGGCGATGAGCCTGCCGCGCCCGGCAAGGCCTATGAGGTGCTGGCGCGCAAGTATCGCCCGCGCCGCTTCGAGGACCTCATCGGCCAGGAAGCAATGGTGCGCACCCTCTCGAACGCGTTCGAGACCGGCCGGATTGCGCATGGCTTCATGCTGACCGGCGTGCGCGGTGTCGGCAAGACGACGACCGCGCGCCTGCTCGCCCGCGCGCTGAACTTCGAACCGAAGGACGCGGCCAAGGGCAAGGCGAAAAAGGGCGAAGCCGCCGGCGGCCCGTCGATCCACCTCGATCCGCCGGGCGTCCACTGCGACGCCATCATGCGCGGCCAGCACCCCGATGTGCTGGAACTGGACGCAGCGTCGCGCACCGGTGTCGCCGATATGCGCGACTTGCTCGATTCGTCCCGGTACGGACCGGTTTCGGCGCGTTACAAGGTCTACATCATCGACGAAGTTCACATGCTGTCGACGGCAAGTTTCAACGCGCTGCTGAAGACGCTTGAAGAGCCGCCACCGCACCTGAAGTTCATCTTCGCGACGACCGAGATACGGAAAGTGCCTGTCACGGTCCTCTCCCGCTGTCAGCGATTTGACCTGAAGCGCCTCGACGCCGCCCTCTTGGCACAGCATCTCGGCAATGTTGCAAAGCACGAGAAGGCAAAGGTATCGGCAGAGGCACTGGCCCTTATTGCGCGAGCGGCAGAAGGCTCAGTGCGCGACGGGCTGTCCTTGCTGGATCAGGCGATTGTGCAGACCACGGAGGGTGAAGTCTCCGGCGCCGCTGTGCGCGACATGCTGGGCCTCGGCGACCGGACACGCCTTTATGATGTGTTCGAAAAGGCGATCTCGTCCGACGCCAAGGGCGCGCTGGCCGAACTGAAGGACCAGGTTGCCGGCGGCGCAGACCCGGCCGTTGTACTGAAAGACCTGATGGACATTGCCGCCGACATTTCGATTGCGCAGGCGACAGGCGAAAGCTGGGCACCGGCCGGACCTGCCGAATGGGCAGGGCGCACGCGTGCGCTCGCGCAGCGCCTCACCCCGGCACAGGCGGCGCGGACATGGCAATTGCTGCTGTCCGGATATGGCGACCTGCAGATTTCGCCTGATCCCGCGACGGCGCTGAACATGGTCGTGCTGCGCCTGGTTGCCGCGTCAGGTCTTCCGTCCCCGGAAGAAGCCGCGCGGATGATTGCGGAAGGCGCTCGCCCGCCGGGAAAGGACGCCCTTCCCCTTGAGGCTTCGCCGAGTGCGCCCGGCGGGATCGCCAGCTTTGCCGATATCCTCCGTGCACTCACCGACGCCCGCGAGGTGGCCCTGCAGGTCGACACCGAACGCTTCATCCGCTTTGCTTCCGTCAGCGCGGGCCATCTGAGCTACGCGCTCGCCCCGGGCGCGCCGACCGGCCTCGCGGGCCGGCTCAAGGTTTTCCTCGACAACGAGACGGGTCTCGACTGGCAGATCACCGAATCGGAAACCAACGCCGAATCCCTGCGTGAGCGCGAGCGGCGCGAGAAAGCCGAGCGGATCGCCGCCGCCAGCGCACATCCGCTGATTGCCGCAACACTCAAAGCGATCCCCGGCGCGGTGATCCTGGATGTAACGGATGAGCCTGCGCCCATTGAAAATCCGCCCGCGGGGGACAATGTGATCCAACTCAACGCCCGGCGCAGCAGCTGACGGAGACGCCCCATGAAAGACCTTGCCCAGATCATGCAGCAGGCGCAGGCCATGCAAGCCAAGATGGCTGAGGTTCAGGCCAAGATCGAGGCGACCGAAGCCGACGGCGTAGCCGGCGCCGGCCTCGTCCGCGTCAAGCTGAAAGGCAAGGGCGAACTCGCGTCTGTCAGCATCGACAAGAGCCTGATGGGCGACGAGCCGGAAATCGTCGAAGACCTGATCAAGGCCGCCCATGCGGACGCCCGCAGGCGTCTAGACCAGGCGATGGAAGACGCCATGCGCGCCGCCACATCGGGGTTCGGCGGCCTGATGCCGGGCTTCAAGCTGCCCTTCTGACACGCCGCGTGACTTGGCCCGCGCCGCGCGTATAGTCGGCGCCTGATGACCCAGCCCCTTTACACGCCTCCCCTCCGCGCACCAGAACCCCGTGGCCTCTGCACTGACTGCGGCGTTTCCCGGATGGCGGACGCGAAAGCCTGCGGGCGTGCCTGCCAGTTCATCCAGCCGGACTATCCCGCACAGGAAACCCGCCTGCATGGCCGCGCCCGGAATGATCAGATGCCGGATGAAACGCATTTCGGCGTGTTCCGCCGCATGATCCGCGCGCGCCTGTCGCCTGCGAAATCCGGCGCACAATGGACCGGCATTGCCACGACGCTTGGAGAGAAGCTGCTGGCGTCCGGCACGGTTGACGCGATACTCGCCGTCGCTCCGGCCCCGGAAGACCGATGGAAACCGAAACCGGTGATCGTCACGTGCGCTGAAGACATGGCCCAGTGCCGGGGTATGCGGATGGGCTATTCGCCGCTGGTGGCGCTGATGGAGGAGGTTGCCACACGCGGGCTGAAACGCATCGCCATGATCGGCATTCCCTGCCAGGTCTACGCGCTTCGTGCACTGGAAGCTGAGTTCGGCCTCGAGAAACTCTATGTCATCGGCACGCCCTGCTCCGATAATACGACCACAGAGAATTTCCACGACTTCCTGAAGCTGCTTGATCCCGCGCCGGAGACGATCTCTTATCTCGAATTCCGCGCCGACTTCCGCGTGGAGCTGCGCTTCGATGATGGCCGCCAGCGCCTGATCCCGTTCCTCTCCCTTCCGATCTCGAAACTGCCGCGCGACTTCTTCCCGCTGACCTGCCGCACCTGCGTCGACTATACCAACGCCCTCAGTGATCTGACAGTCGGCTATATGGGCGGCGAAGGCGAGCAGTGGCTGATCGTAAGGAACGAGCGCGGCGAAGAACTGGTGGATTTGCTGGGCGATACGCTGGTCACCGCGCAGCCGGGTTCCAAGGGGAAACGCGCGCCGCATGTCGCGGCCTTTATTGCCAATGTCGAGCGCGCTGCCGGCGGCCTGCCCTTGCGCTCGATGCCGAACTGGGTGCGCCCCCTGGTCTCCTTCCTGCAGCCGCGGATCGGGCCGAAGGGCCTCGAGTTCGCGCGCACGCGGCTGGAGATGAAGGCGGCTGAAGCAGTGATCCACCTGCGCCGGGAAGCGCCGGCGAAGATCAAGAACATGGTGCCTGGCCACGTCTGGAAACTGCTGGAGGCCTACGGCATCCGGCCGGGGCCCGGCGAGCAGAAGGAGCCGGGGTGACAGGTTCGCCGGACTCGGGCAGAACCCGCCCATGTCCCAACGTTCTGCCGGCCCCGAACTCCTGCGTCTCATTGACCTGATCGCCAAGCTGCCGGGCCTCGGCCCGCGCTCGGCGCGGCGTGTGGCGCTGCACCTGCTGAAGCGCAACGAGACGCTGCTGAAACCTCTGGCCGAGGCGATGGCAGAGGCAGGCTCGAAGATCCAGAAGTGCGAGACCTGCGGGAACTATGACACCGTGCAGCCCTGCGCAGTATGCCAGCTGCCGGGGCGCGATGACGGCCTGATTTGCGTGGTGGAAGACGTGCCGGACCTCTGGGCGCTGGAACGCGGCGGCGCCTATCGCGGGCGCTACCATGTGCTGGGCGGTGTGCTGTCGGCGATTGATGGCATCGGTCCGTCTGACCTCGGCATTGCCTCGCTGGTGCGCCGCGTGGAGGCGGGAGGTGTGCGCGAAGTGATCCTCGGGCTCAATGCCACCGTGGATGGGCAGACGACCGCGCACTACATCGCCGATCAGCTGGAAGGCAAAGGTGTGGAAGTGACCCGTCTCGCGCACGGCGTGCCGATCGGTGGAGAGCTGGACCACCTAGATGACGGAACGCTCGCAGCGGCGCTCCGTTCGCGGCGCGGCGTCTGAGACGAAGCCGCTACTTCTTCAGCTCATCCAGCAGCCAGCCATGATGCACCGGGCCATGCCCCTTGCCAAAGCCCTTCGCGGCTTTGATCGCGCCGTGGAGATAGTCCCTGCCCTGTTCGACGGCTTCCGGTACGGAGCGGCCCTGCGCAAGCAGCGCAGCGATGGCGGAGGCGAGCGTACAGCCGGTCCCATGCGTTGAAGTTGTATCGATACGCGGGCTTTCAAAGATCCACTCGCCGGTCGTGGTTTGCAGCACGTCATGGATGACCTTGCCGCCAATATGGCCGCCTTTCACGAGGGCGCCATTGGCACCAAGCTCGAGCAGGCGCTCGGCCGCACGGCGCTGGCCGTCGATCGTCTCCACCGGCTTGCCCGTCAGAACCTCCGCCTCCGGAGCATTCGGCGTGACGAGGCGGGCGCGCGGCACAAGCTCGGTGCGGATGGCGCCGACGGCCTTTTCATCCACTAGCCGGTCACCCGAGGTGGCGACCATGACGGGATCAATGACACGAGGCGTGACGCCGCCCTGCGCATGCAGCACCTCTGCAATCGCCTCGACAAGCTGGGCGGAGCCGAGCATGCCGGTCTTGATCGCATCTGCGCCGATGTCGGCCAGCGTCACCTTGATCTGGCCCAGCACGGCCTCCAGCGGCACCGGCCAGACGCCGTGAACGCCGCGCGTGTCCTGCACGGTAATGGCGCTGACGGCCGTCATCGCATAGCCGCCGAGCATGGTGACGGTCTTGATATCCGCCTGGATGCCGGCGCCGCCACCGGAATCAGAACCGGCAATGATGAGAACTCGGCCTTTGGGATCAGACATCAGCAATTCCTTGAAATCCAGATTGGACTGGTGGCGCTCAACCTGGGCAGGGCGAAATCACCAGCTTCGGACGCGCTCTCATAACAAAGTTTAATTCAGGGCACCAATACACGCCGTGCGCGTTCACACTGACCCGCAAGAGTGGCTTGCGGCACATCGAAAGGCGTACCCATGTCATCCCCTCGCGACGACCAAAACCCTGAAGGTCTGGATCCGGCGACGAAACTCTCCGGTCTCAGCCCGCAACAGAATCAGGAATCGCATGAAGCCGATCGCTCCGATGATGAGCAGGACCCACCACCGGTCACCGTGATCTTGAAGAACAAGCGCTAGAACCTGCATGCCCGGCGCCTGCGAAATCGGCGCCGGGGTCAGCTCAAACCTTGATGCCCGCCTTCTTCGCGTCGGAGAGGAAGGTTTCAAGGCCTTTGTCCGTGAGCGGATGGTTCACGAGAGATTTGATCACGGCAGGCGGGGCAGTCATCACGTCGGCGCCCACAAGGGCGCATTGCTTGACATGGTTGGCGGTACGAATCGAAGCCGCGAGGATTTCCGTGTCGAACAGATAATTGTCGTATATCTGGCGAATTTCCTGGATGAGCTCCATGCCGTCGAGATGGATATCATCGAGCCGCCCGATGAACGGCGAGATGAACGTCGCGCCGGCTTTGGCGGCCAGCAGGGCTTGGTTAGCTGAGAAGCAGAGTGTCACGTTCACCTGCGTGCCTTCGCCTGTCAGTGTTTTGCAGGCCTTGAGGCCATCCAGCGTCAGCGGCAGCTTGACCGTCACGTTCGAGGCAATCTTGGCCAGCTTGCGGCCTTCCTTGATCATGCCGTCATAGTCCGTAGCGACGACTTCGGCGCTGACCGGACCGGTCGTCAGCGCGCAGATCTCGGCGATGACTTCGGCGAAGGGGCGGCCGGACTTGGCAATCAGCGACGGGTTGGTCGTTACCCCGTCAATGAGACCGGTGGCGGCAAGATCGGCGATGTCTTTCGTATCGGCTGTGTCGACGAAGAATTTCATGGGCGGGGTTCCAATCGGTGAGAGGGCGCTGGCGCTTCCTTACCCAACCCTGCCCCGCGATCCAAGTGCGGCGCAAAGAGAAACGCTCCCTCCGGGGGCCGGAAGGAGCGCTGGGCTTAGTCCTGCGAAGCGGTCTCAGACGACCGGGCGGCCAATCGAGGTGTAGGCGAAGCCGTGTTTGGCCATGTCTTCAGGCGAATAGATGTTGCGCAGGTCCACCACGACATTGCCCTTCATCGAGCCCTTGATCCGGCCGAAATCGAGCGCGCGGAACTGGTCCCACTCGGTGATGATGACCATGGCATCGGCGCCGTCGACGGCCTTGTAGGCGTTGTCGGCGTAAGTGATGTCCTTCAGCAGGTGCGCGGCTTCCTTCATCGCTTCCGGATCGAACGCGACAACTTTGGCGCCCGCCGCGGTGAGCGCCGGGAGGATATCGAGCGAAGGCGCATCCCGCATGTCGTCCGTGTTCTGCTTGAACGCGAGGCCGAGCACGCCGATCGTCTTGCCCTTCACATTGCCGCCCATCGCCTGGATGACCTTGTCGGCCATGGCTTTCTTGCGGGCGGCGTTGACCTCCACAACAGTGTCGACGATGCGCACGGGGCTGCCATAGTCATTGGCGGTCTTGGTGAGCGCGAGCGTGTCTTTTGGGAAGCAGGAGCCGCCATAGCCGGGGCCGGCGTTCAGGAATTTCGAGCCTATGCGGCCATCAAGGCCGATGCCGCGCGAGACTTCCTGAACGTTGGCGCCGACCTTTTCACAAAGGTCCGCCATCTCGTTGATGAAGGTGATCTTCACGGCGAGGAAGGCGTTGGCGGCATACTTGATCAGCTCGGATGTGCGCCGGGCCGTGAACAGGATCGGCGTCTCGTTGAGGAAGAGCGGGCGATAAAGCTCTTTCATCACCTGACGGGCGCGCTCGTCATCGGTGCCGACGACAACGCGGTCAGGAATCTTGAAGTCCTTGATGGCGGCGCCTTCGCGCAGGAATTCAGGATTGGAGACGACAGCGAAATCGCCATCCGGACGGACTTTGCGGATGATCGCCTCGACCTCGTCGCCGGTGCCGACCGGCACGGTCGACTTGGTGACGATCACGGTAAAACCGTTCATCAACTGGCCGATCTCTTCGGCGGCAGCATAGACATATGAGAGGTCTGCATGGCCGTCACCGCGGCGCGAGGGCGTGCCCACGGCGATGAATACGGCATCGGCATCCTTCACCGCTTCGGCGGCGTCCGTGGTGAAGAACAGGCGCTCTTCCTTCACGTTGTTGGCCACCAGGGTATCGAGACCCGGCTCATAGATCGGCATGATGCCGGCCTGGAGCTTGTCGATCTTCGACTTGTCCTTGTCCACACAGGTCACGATGTGGCCGAAATCGGCAAAACAGGCGCCTGACACGAGGCCGACATAGCCCGTTCCGATAATCGCGACACGCATGGGATAGTCCCTCAATAAGATACAATGGCGGGGTGCTCGCGTGCGGGGTGCAATTTTTGTGCGAGAGGGTCAAGGGGCGTTTGCCCCAAGGGGAGCCGGTTGACGGGACACCGCGCGCACACTAGAACAAAGCATGAACAAGATGATGAGACGGGAGGGCAAGATGAGCCTTGTTTTTTATACGAACCCCATGTCGCGGGGGCGGATCGTCCGCTGGATGCTGGAAGAAACCGGCGCGCCCTACGAGACACGCTACGTGCGCTACGGGGCGGAAATGGCCGCTGCGGCCTACGCCGCCATCAACCCCATGCGGAAGGTGCCCGCTATCGAGCATGATGGCCGGGTGATCACCGAAGGCGCGGCGATCTGCCTTTACCTTGCCGATGCCTTCCCGCAGGCGGATATTGCCCCGCCGGTGGATGCACGGGCGGCCTATTACCGCTGGATACTCTTCGCGGCCGGCCCCTGGGAACAGGCGACTACCGCGCAGGCGCTTGGCATGGAGGTGCCACCCGACAAATCCGCAATGGCGGGCTTCGGAGACTTCCAGCGAACACTGGACACGTTGCTCGGCGCAGTACCGGAGACGGGCTACCTTGCGGGTCCGAAATTTACGGCAGCGGACGTTTATGTCGGCGCCCAGATCGGCTGGGGCGTGCAGTTCGGGTCAGTTCCCAAGACGCGGGCCGTCGAGACCTATCTGGAGCGCATCCAGTCGCGGCGCGGCTTCATCCGGGCGAACGAGCTGGACGATGCGGCAGGCGCCGAATACGGCCCCGGAACCTGAAACGGGCTCAGCCCGGGCGTACGCGGTAGATGGCAGTCGGTCCGCCCTGCCCTGCAGGCTGGAGCCAGGAAGGCACCTCGCCGCGCAGGATTTCGGCGACCAGCCCGTCCGGCGCATGACCTGCAAAGAACTGCATGTCGGCATCGGCCGGGCAGACGAGCAGGTAATCTACCCGCGCCGCTCGCAGGCGCGCATAGGCTTCTTCGGGCGGAGCCGTGAAGATACCGAGCGCGGTATCAATGCCGGCAGTGTTGCGGTGATAGTGCCCATAGAGGGCGCTGTGCGGTGTCTCGAGAAGGAGACCCGGCGTATCGGAGGCCGGCGCAAGAATCCGCCCGACTGGCAGCGTGTTGAGCACGGCATAAGTCGCGGCAGGATCGCAGGCGGTGGCCGCCTCCGCAGCCAGTTCCGCAAGCGGCGGCGCGGCCGAAGGCGCGAGGACTTTTCCGGCAACACCCCAGATCGCCGGAACGGAAACGAGTACGACGCCCAGATAGGCAAGGCGCGGCCAGGCAGACCCCGCCTCGCCCGACCAGATACGCGCCGTGACGATTGCAAGCGGCAGGACGGCGAAGAGCTGGCCAAAGACATAGAACCGCGTCTGGTAGAGCGCGAACAGAAGCGAGACCGTCAGCAGAAGGATGAACAGCAAGCCTGCGCGGCGATCCCTTCCCTGCCAGACCATCCAGACAGCAGCGGCCAAACCGGCGGCTTGCGTCCCGAGGCGGAAGAGGACTTCATCGAGACGGCCGTCAAGCAGGGCGAGCGTGGGCCGGGCCTCGTCAACACGCGAGAGCCAAAGTTCGCGTGCGTCCGCTGAAAGGGCGGTCAGCGGATTGCCCAGGCATTGCGGCCCGGCAACGAGGACAAATGCTATGCAGATGGCGCCCACATTGGCCAGCGCGCCGAGCCTGATGGCGAGGGACTTGTCCGAAGTGACCTGCGCAGCAAGCGCGAACGCAGCGCCGCCGCCTAGCCCCGCAAGCAAAGTGACGGAGGAATGCGCATCGCACCGCGCGGCCCAGTAGTCGAGCGGCGGGACCGTTACAAGGAACGTCGCAGCCAGAACGGCCGCAAAACTGGCGCCGAAAACAACGGCGCCCCGCCGGGCCGGCGCGCCGCTGATAGCCCAATCAACGGCAACAAAGGCCGCGATTGCGGCGACGAACAGATAGACTTCCACCCCGACAGCGGCGGCGAGCCCGAGACAGGCGCCGGAGAAAGCCATGGGCGCGGCAGGACGATCACGCGCCAGAAGCGCTGCCGAGGCGAGCAGCACAAGACCGAGCTGAACATTGTGATGGTCGATCGCCCCAGGCAGGAACCGGAAATGCCGGAAGAGGACGGCGAAACCGAGTATGCAGGTGAACAGGACAACACCTTGTCCGCCAATGGCACGCGCCCCGAAAACCAGCGCACCGGTCACGAACAGCATGCTGATCAGTGGCCAGAATGTGAAAGCCAGAGCTAACGCTGCATCCTGGCCCAGAAAGGGCTCGAACACGGCTGCAATTACAGCAATCGGAAGATCCACAATGCGGGACCAGTGCATCAGCGTGCCGCCTTCAGGACCAAGCCGCGGCTGGCGAAGGTCCAGCCAGGATTGCCCGTTCAGCAGGTCACGCACTTGCACGAGCCGCATGACATCATCGCCATCCGGACCGATGAGGCCAAAGCGTCCACTCAGTATACTGACTATCAAAAGGCTGGCGCAGACTGCCGCCGAAAGGAGCAGTCCAGCATGGCTTTCTGCGAAGCTTGCAGAGCGCCCTTGCGCCATCATTGAGAAAGAGTCCCTGCTTCAAGGCTAACTTAACCAGTGCCGGTGTATTGCATGGAAACACTCACCAAAGACTGAACGCCATGACGCCAGATCAAAGCCGCTACAGCCTTGCCGTCCTGCTGCCCTGCTACAACGAGGGCCTGTCGATCGCATCGGTGGTGATCAGCTTCCGCAAGGTGCTGCCGGGCGCGCGCATCTATGTGTATGATAACAATTCGACGGACAATACCGCGCAGCAGGCAGCGCTGGCGGGCGCAACAGTGATCACCTGCCGCCGTCAGGGCAAAGGCAACGTCGTGCGCCAGATGTTCGCTGATATCGAGGCCGACATATACATCATGGCCGATGGCGACGGCACGTATGACGCGTCTGCAGCGCCGCGCATGATCGATGCCTTGATTGCAGACCGGGCGGATATGGTTGTCGGCACAAGGCGCAACATCACTGAAGACGCGGGTCGCAAGGGCCATGCCTTTGGAAACCAGATGTTCAACCGAGTCTACCAGGCGATCTTCGGCAAGGACTTCACCGATATCTTCTCGGGTTACCGCGTTTTCACGCGCCGCTTTGCGAAGAGTTTCCCTGCCCATTCAGCCGGTTTCGAGATCGAGACAGAAATGTCCGTACACGCCTCGACACTGCGGCTGCCGGTCACCGAGATCGAATTCGATTATGGCCGCCGGGTCGAAGGCTCCGCGAGCAAACTGTCCACGTTTCGCGACGGTTTCCGCATCCTGTCAATGATGGCGATGCTGATGAAGGAGACGAAGCCCTTCGTCTTCTTCGGCTGGATCGCCGCAGCGCTGTTTGCCGTCTGCACCGCCCTGATGGTGCCGATCACGCTGGAATTTTTCGCCACCGGCCTCGTGAACCGCGTACCCACCGTGATGCTCGCCATGACGCTGCTCGTCGGCGCCATGCTGTCCCTGTCCTGCGGCATCATCCTGGATTCCGTTTCGCGCGCCCGGATAGAGCAGAAGCGAATCTTCTATCTGTCGCAGGCGCCCGCACGCGGGGAGCGCGCCTTCCCCGGCGCTCAGCCAATCGAGGAACGAGAAATGCCGGCGCCTTACCGGAGCACAGGTTTCTGATGCGCCGCGAGATGACGAACCGTATCCGCTATGTGCTGGAGGACATCGTGCCGCCAGTGTTGCGGGATTCGCCGCTGTTCCGCGCCGCCGCCTCCATGGCCTGGGGCAATCATGTGGCTGACCTGGCGCGCTTCCGCGAGCGTGCGGCCTTCCTTACGGAGGAGGAATACGAGGCGCTCTACCGCAAGCATCCCCGCGTGCATGAGGATACCGACAATTCGGACGCCTGCATCGCCGCGATCACAGCTGACATCGCAGGCGTGAGCGCGGTGGACGTCGGATGCGGCACGGGCGCGCTGCTGCGCCGGGTGCGCGATGCCCGGCCTGATCTAACTACCCTTGCGGGCGTCGACTTCGTGATCGACCCGGACCTGAAGGACGAGCGCATCCGCTATTTTGCCGCGAAGGTAGAGACCCTGCCCTTCCCGGACAAGGCGTTCGATACGGTGATCTGCACGCATGTGATCGAGCATATCGTGGATTACCGGGCTGCGATTGCCGAGCTGCGCCGCGTCGCGCGCAAGCGCCTCATCATCGTCGTGCCGCGGGAACGGGAATACCGATACACGTTCAATCCGCACGTGAACTTCTTTCCGTACACGCACAGCTTCCTTCGCGCCATGATGCCGGTTCCGGACACCCATCACATCCGCGAGATCGGGCGCGACATTTATTACCGCGAAGATCTCGGCGCCTAGGTGCGGCTAACAATGAAAAACCCGCTCTTTGGAGCGGGCTTTCCTTGGTCCTGCAGTAACCCCAATCAGATTTCCTGATTGTAGGCACCCACTTCGGGGTGCTTACCGAGGCGCGGCTTCACTTCCTTGTGGAAGAGGTCCTTCATGTCGGCTTCGCTGACCATGGATTCGACCACGACGACGAGTTCCGGCTTGTTGGACGAGGCGCGCACCAGCACCCAGGACCCATCCTCAAGCGTCACGCGGGCGCCATTGACGGTGTTCACATCAACAACCTTGCGCCCGAGGATCGTTGTTCCGTTCAGTGCCTGGTACTCGGCCACCATCTTGTCGATCACCCCATACTTCACTTCGTCGCCGCAATGCGGCGACATGGTGAGCGACGTCCAGGCAACGCCGAGCTCAGACTTGAGGTCTGCCATCGTCTTGTCCGGGTTGCGGTCCAGCATCTCGAGCACGGCTTTCGCCGCCACAAGGCCATCATCATAGCCGAGGCCGATCGGCGGGCGGAAGAAGAAGTGACCGGATTTCTCGAAGCCGGCAAGGGCACCAAGCTCGGTGGTGCGGCGTTTGATGTAGGAGTGGCCGGTCTTGTAATAGTCAACCGTCGCGCCATTCGCCTTCAATACGGGATCGGTCTTGTAAAGGCCTGTGGACTTCACATCGACGACGAACTTCGCGTTCGGATAGTTCTTGGACAGGTCTCGCGCCAGCATCAGGCCGATCTTGTCGGCATAGATTTCCTCGCCGGTATTGTCGACCACGCCGCAGCGGTCGCCGTCGCCGTCAAAGCCGAGCACAACATCGGCGCCGTGCGCTTTCGCGGCAAGCGACATCTCGTGCAGCATCTCGTGATCTTCCGGGTTCGGATTGTATTTCGGGAACGTGTTGTCGAGATTGCAGTCCATCTCGATCACCTCGGCGCCGAGCGCGCGCAGCACATCGCCCGCAAACGCGCCGGCCGTGCCATTGCCGCAGGCCGCAACAACCTTCAGCTTGCGCTTCAGTTTCGTGTCGCCAACTATGGCTTGGATATACTTCTCGCGCAGCCCGTCGATGCGGCGGATCGAGCCACCGGCGCGCTCCACGAAACGGCCATTCATCACGATTTCTTTCAGGCGGCCCATCTCGTCCGGCCCGAAGGTCAGCGGACGGTTGGCGCCCATCTTCACACCCGTCCAGCCATTCTCGTTGTGCGAGGCGGTGACCATCGCGCAGCAGGCCGCGTCCAGCTCGAACTGGCTCCAGTAGACCATCGGCGAGAGCGCAAGGCCGACATCCATCACTTCGCAGCCGCCGGCAACGAGGCCCAGCGACAGCGCGTTCTTGATCGGCTGGCTGATCGAACGGAAGTCGTGGCCGGTGACGACCGTAGGCTTCACGCCGAGTTCGTGGAACAGCGTCGCCATGCCGAGGCCGAGCGCCTGGACGCCTGTCAGGTTCAGTTCGGGTGCTTTCGGGTGGCCGATGCCATTGAACCACCAGCGCGCATCATACTCCCGAAAGCCGGTCGGCTTCACCAGCGGCAGTATCTCGAATTCGAGTGTATTGGGGGCCAGGTCTGTGCGCGGCTTCGGCAGCATGTGTCTCTCCGTGAAACGGTTTGGGCGCGCTCCCAGGCGGGGCGCTGCGATATTCCGGGCCCTTTTGCAGTTTTCGCGCCACAGGCGAAAGGGGCGCCATGCCGCGAAGATCACGAAAAGTTCAGAAATAAAATGTTGCCTATACAATATTCAATTCTATTTCCCTCGGAGGAAGCCAGCCGGCGCCGGTTTACCCCTGCGGCGCCGGCCGGTTCTCCCTGCACCTCAAGGAGATTTCAGAATGAACTTTCGCATTGCGATCCTCGCGCTCGGCGCGGCCTCGGCCAGCCTCGCCCTGCCCGCCTCTGCGCAGGAATGGTATGCCGGTGGCTCCGTCGGCTACGTCCTCCAGAACGACAGCTCCAACGCCGGCGAGACCGGCGCCTTCACGACCGGCAACGGCGCCCCGGTCATCCCGTTCGGCAGCCCGATTGCCGCCGGCACGGCCTATGGCTGGGACACTGAATTCGACAACGGATACGCCCTGTCCGGCGAATTCGGCGCACGCTATGCCAACGGCTTCCGTTCCGGCGTTGAACTCGTCTACAGCAAGGCCGACGTCGACACCCACTCCGGCGTGAACGTCGCCGGCACCGTGATCGACGGCGTCGATGCCGCCGTTCTCACCGGCTCGCCGACGCAGCTTGGCGCAACGGTCGGCCAGGTCGTGGCCACGCCGGATGGCGACGAGATCGAGTCGACCAGCATCTTTGCCAACCTCTACTACGACTTCAACCGTGAAGGCCGGATCAGCCCCTATGTCGGCGCCGGCCTCGGTTATTCCGATGTCTCTGTCCAGTACAGCCCGTCGGGCGTTGGCATCATCGACGACAGCAAGGGCAAGTTCGCCTACCAGCTGAAAGCCGGCGCAACGCTGGCCGTCAGTGAACGGATCGACCTCTTTGGCGAGGCCGCCTACCGCGCCACCGACGACGTGAAACTGGAGAACACCCTATTCCCCGGCACGCTGAACATCGAGAACACGCAAACCGTGTTCAGCGTCGGCGCACGCTACCGTTTCGGCAGCTAGGACAACCCGTCAGCTTCCTGCGTTCGCGCGCAGGAAGCTGGCGATCCACTGTGCCAGCAGGCGGCGGTCGCAGTCCCCGGAAAGGGAGGCGACCGCCGCATCTGCATCGGCCTCCGTGAGTGAGCCGCCACGCCGGGCCGTGTAGAGAGCCGTCGCAAACTCCGCGTCGAACTCCGGATGACACTGGAAACTGATGGCGGGAAAGCCGCGATAGTCGAGCCCCGCATAAGGCGTGAAATCGGATTGCGCGATGACGCTCGCTGCGGGCGGCAACTCAACGACCTGGTCCTGATGGCTCACGGCCACGCTGAGCGTGGGCGGACATGGGCCGCCGCTCCAGTCCGGGCACTGAACAACATCATACGTGTGCCGGCCAATACCCCAGCCCTTACCCGACTTGACGACCTTGCCGCCCAGCGCCTCGCCCATGATCTGATGGCCGAAACAGATGCCGACCTGCGGCGTGCCCGCCTGTGCCGCGCCCCGGATGAAATCCGAAAGCGGAGCAATCCATGGCAAGGGATCGTAAACACCGGCAGGTGAGCCCGTATAGAGCACGGCTTCGAGCGCGGCGGGATCAGGCAAGGTTTCACCCCGCGCGATGGAAACGGTCTGGCACGTGATGCCCGCGTCAACGCCGGCAAACATCCGGCGGAACATTTCGGGATAGTCCGGAAACCGGTCACGGATGGCGAGAGGCGCTTGCCCCGTCTCGATGATCGTCAGCTTCATGCCTTGCTCTACTCCGCCGGAACGTCTTCCGCTTCGCGCACCTCCGGCTGCACGAGGAAGCCGCCCGACTGGCGCGCCCAGAGATCTGCATAAAGCCCGCCCGCAGCGACGAGTTCCTCATGCGTGCCCTGCTCGATGATGCGCCCTTCGTCGAGCACAACGAGGCGGTCCATCGCGGCGATCGTGGAAAGCCGGTGCGCAATCGCAATCACTGTCTTGCCTTCCATCAGTTCGAACAGGTGTTCCTGGATTGCTGCTTCAACCTCGGAGTCGAGCGCGGAGGTGGCCTCGTCGAGGATCAGGATAGGCGCATCCTTCAGGAAGATACGCGCAATCGCGATGCGCTGGCGCTGTCCGCCCGAGAGTTTCACACCGCGCTCGCCGACATGCGCATCGAGGCCGCGGCGGCCCTTTGCATCCTCTAGCGCGTCCACGAAGTCACCCGCGGCCGCCTTCGCAATGGCCGCGCGGATTTCTTCATCCGTGGCGCCGGGGCGCCCATAGGCGATGTTCTCACGGATCGAACGATGCAGCAGCGAGGTATCCTGCGTCACCACACCGATCTGTGCCCGGAGGGATTCCTGCGTGACCCTGCGAATGTCCTGCCCATCCACGAGGATGCGACCGCTTTCGGTATCATAGAAGCGCAGCAGCAGGTTGGTCAGCGTCGTCTTGCCGGCGCCGGAGCGGCCGACGAGGCCGATCTTCTCGCCGGGGCGGATCGCGAGCGAGAGCCCCTCGATCACGCCTTCGCCCTTGCCATAGTGGAAGCCGACGGCTTCGAACCGGACCTCGCCCCTGACGCGCGGCAGCGCGGCGGCGTCCGGAGCATCCACGACTGCGACCGGTTTGTCCAGCATCGCCATGCCGTCATAGACAACGCCAATGTTCTCGAAGAGGCCGGCCACTTCCCACATGATCCATTGCGACATGGCCTTCATGCGCAGGGCAAGACCAACCGCCACAGCGACTGCGCCCGCGCCGACCACATTGCCCGTCCAGAGCAGTATGCCACTGCCGGCAATCAGGAAAACCAGCAGCGAATTGTTGAGGTAGACGATGAAGTTGAAGCCGGTGACAAGCCGCATCTGGCCATAGACCGTATCGAGGAAGCCGGACATCGACTCCTTCGCATAAGTCTCCTCGCGGCCGGAATGCGCAAAGAGCTTCACGGTCTGGATGTTCGTGTACGAATCAACGATGCGTCCGGTCATCACGGAGCGCGCGTCCGCCTGCTTCTCGGCAATTGCGCCGAGACGCGGCACGAACCACCAGAGCAGACTGGCGTAGACAGCCAGCCAGAGGATCAGCGGCGCGGCAAGGCGCCAGTCTGCCGCGCCGACTAGCGCGAGCGCCGAGAAAAAATAGACCAGGACGAAGACGAAAACGTCGAGTATCTTCATCACGACTTCGCGCACGGACAGCGCCGTCTGCATCACCTTGGTGGCGACACGTCCTGCAAACTCGTTGCCGAAGAAACCCATCGACTGGCCGAGCATCTGCCGGTGCATGCGCCAGCGCGCACTCATCGGCAGGTTGCCCATCAGGCCCTGATAAACGATCAGCCCCTGGATGAGCGTCGCGAGCGGCAGGCCGATCAGCAGGATGCCCGCCATCAGCGCAAGCCGGCCCCCTTCCCGCTCAAAGAAGCCTTCGCGCTCGGCGGTCGACAGCCAGTCGACAATACCGCCGAGGAAACCGAAAAGCGCGACTTCGCCGATGGCGATCAGCGCCGTGAAGATCGACATGGCGATCAGCCAGGGTGCCGCATCCTTGATGTAATGCCACACAAAGGCGCGAATGCCCTTCGGCGGAACGCCGGGGCGTGTTTCCGGAAACGGATCGATGCGGCGTTCAAAAAAGCGGAACATGGGCGGCACATGTGGCGTGCGCGGCGCCAAAGGGCAAGGTCCGCAGGATCAGCGCGCCATGTCTTCTTCCATGGCGAGTTGCCGCTCGAACGCTTCTTCCATCGTGATATTGAAAGCCTGCAATTCCTCTGCATCGACAAAGGCGTTGGCATCCCCCGCTGCAAGGCGCGCGCGCTTTTCCGCCAGATCGAAGAAGTTGTCATGGTTGGCGAGGAAGACGTCGGCCTCGAGCGTGCGGACCTTCTCGAAGGTCGCGCGGTAGCTGCCGATCATGCCGGGATAGGATTCCGGTACGAGCTTTTGTCCTGCCACTGTGGAGCTGCAATGCAGGAAGGCCGTGTGCACCGCCCCATCTGCGCCGGTGACCGGCAAGGTCCATGAGGTGCACCCCGGTGTATGGCCGGGTGTCAGATGCGCCGTCAACGTAACGTCGCCGAGGCTGAGCGTTTCGCCATCACCGATGATCTGATCCACGCGCACCGGCGGGAACTTCATGCCCTTGGAGGGTCCATAGAATACATCGCCCGCCTCAAGGATCGGCTTGTCGGGTGCGCTGGCGACCATCACGGCGCCAGTCGCCCGTTTCAGCGCCGCAAGGCCGCCCGCATGGTCGATATGCGCGTGCGAGTTCAGCAGGTATTTCACATCCGCCGGATCGAATCCGAGCGTGCGGATATTCTCCAGGATCAGGGGCGCCGATTGCGGGACAATCCCGTCGATCAGGAAATGGCCTTCAGGCGTGGTGATCAGGTAAGCACCCACGGTCTTCGAGCCGACATAGTGGATGTTGCCGATCACCGTGAACGGCGCATTCGGAACATTCCATTCCATGTTCGCAGCCGTCGGCTCCAGCGGCGCGGCAATGGAAGCGTCGATTTCGGCATCGCTTGCGAGCGGCGGCATCGCTGCCACGGCGGTCGGCGCCTCAGTCGCAAGCTGTGTTTCAGGTGCAGCGCAGGCCGACAAAAGAACTGCGGCGAGCGCAGTGACAGAGGAACGCATGGGAAACTCCCGGAACTAGGGTTGGGAATAGGACGCGATCCAGGCTTTCACCTGTGCGTCCAGTACATCGAGCGGAACAGCGCCCTGCCCGAGGACCACGTGATGGAATTCACGGATGTCGAACCGGTCGCCCAGAGCGGCTTCCGCTTCGGCGCGCAGCGCACGGATCTTCAGTTCACCGATCTTGTAGGCGGTCGCCTGACCCGGCCAGCCGATATAGCGCGTCACTTCCGTCTTGATGTTCAGCGGTGAAAGCGCCGAGTTCTCGATGAAGCAGGCCTCGGCCTCCTCGCGCGTCCAGCCATACCAGTGCAGGCCGGTATCCGCGACCAGGCGGCAGGCGCGCCACATCTCGTAAGACAGCGCGCCAAAACGCTCATACGGCGTCTGGTAGATACCGGCCTCGCCGGCAATCCGCTCGGCATAAAGGCCCCAGCCTTCACCGAAGGCGGTGGCGTAGTATTCCTGCCGGAAGCGCGGCTGGCCCTCCATCTCCTGCGCCAGCGCGATCTGAAGGTGATGCCCTGGCACGGCCTCATGCGCGGAAAGCGAGGGAAGCTCGTAGAGCGGACGCTGCTCGAGCGCATAGGTATTGACGAGATAACTGCCCTTGCGGCCCTCGGCAGGGTCGCCCTGCGCATAGCGGCCCGTCGTATATCCCGGCGCAATCGAGAGCGGCACGGGATCGACCGTGTAACCCAGCTTCGGCAGCGTGTTGAACCAGAGCGGCAGGATCGCATCGATCCGGCCGGTGATTTCCTTCGCCTTGTCCATCAGCTCCGTATCGGTCTCGGCATAGAATTGCGGATCGGTCCGCAGGAAGGCCTGGAACTCGGCAAAGGAACCGGTGAAGCCGGTCTCCTTCATCACCCCGTCCATTTCGGCACGGATACGGGTAACCTCCTCCAGCCCGATGGCGTGGATGTCTTCCGGCGTATAACCCGCCCCGGCCGTATGGGCCTCGACGGCGGCAGCATACGCCTCGCGGCCACCCGGCAGGTCCGCAATGCCGGCCCCGGCGCGGACAGCCGGGGTATAAGTCAGGTCAATGAAGCGGGCCGTGTCCCGGTAGGCCTGGATCGCATTCGCGACAGCCGCGAGCCCGTCTGCTTTCAGGCGCGCGGCCGCTTCCGGCGAAATCGTGTCTGGCAGCGACAGGAACGGCGCGTACAGGTCGCTCTTGGCCGGATCCTCGACGATCTGCGCCGCGATCTGTTCACGCATCGTCGCCAGCGGGTCCTTGTTGGCTGTCCAGCCGGTCGTGATCCCCCGCGCCATATTGATCCGGTTCTCCGCAAAGAAGCGGGGTACATCGTTCAGCCTCTGGACCCAGGCATCGGCATCGGCTTCCGTCCTGATTCGCAGCCGCATCGCCGCAAACACCGGCGCCGCGTTGAAGCCCCAGTCCCCGGTGAACGGTATGCGGGCGGTATCCAGCGCATCCGCAATGATCTCGTCCTCCAGAAGACGCTTCAGGATCGCCGCATCGACCGTGCGCGCCGTAGGGGTGGCCTCGATCTCTTCAAGCAGCGTGCGGGCTTGCATGGCGCGGGCTGCCACATCGCGCTGGCGGACATGCCCCCAGCCGGTCGGCGCCGTGCCGGCCGCACGGGCCGCCTCCCCCGGATCAGCAGCCAGCGCGAAGGATTCGTAGGCCTCGATCAGCGGATCAAGAGGGTCTGCGAAGGCAGGCGCCGACAGCGCCAGAATGCCTGCCGCGAGGACAGCCAGTTTCATATTGTCACTCTCTCCGCTGCTTGCGTTGACACGACCATAGAGGCGCCTAGAAGGCGAGGCCAAGTGTTTTCACGGCGCGCAAGGAACCACTTCATGTCCGGCACCCCGAAGGCCGATTCCCGGCCTCTGTCCCCCCACCTGCAGGTCTGGCGTTTCCACGCCACCATGCTGGCCTCGATCACCCACCGCTTCACGGGCATGGGCCTTTATGGCGGCACGCTGCTGATCACCATCTGGCTGGTCGCCCTCGCCAACGGGCCGGACGCCTACAACGCCGTCGAAGCGATCGCCTTCTCGATCCCCGGCCAGATCCTCCTCTTCCTCTGGGCCTTCGCGGTCCTCTTCCACTTCGCCAATGGAATCCGCCACCTCGTCTGGGACGGCCCCGGCCTCGGCTTCAGCCCGAAGGTCGCCAGCCAGGTCTCGATCTTCAACTACGTGTTCGCGCTCACCGGGGCTATCGCCCTGATGGCCGCCGCGATCCTGTCCTGAGGCCGGCGCCATGTCCGACAAACCCTTCATCACCCCGATCAAGTCCGCCCGCGGCCTCGGCGCCTCGAAAACCGGCACCAGCCACCACATGCGCCAGCGCGTTTCCGCCCTCGCACTCATCGTCCTCGTGCCGTGGTTCCTGTTTTCGGTCATGAAAGCTGCGCTCGGCGGCTACGGCGACGCGCTGGCCTGGGTCTCCTCCCCGGTCAACGCCACGCTGCTGCTGCTGACGGCCGGCGCGGCCTTCTACCACATGCGCCTCGGTATGCAGGCCGTCATCGAAGACTACATTGGAAAGCCGGGCACCCGTGCGGCGCTCCTGATCCTCAACACCTTCTTTGCCGCCGGCCTCTTCGCCGTCGTGGTGATGTCGGTACTGTGGATCTGGACCGGACGCTGAAGCCCAGGGCGAAAGACAGGCAAGATCATGAGCACCTATAACTGGATCGACCACACCTACGACGTCGTCGTTGTCGGCGCCGGCGGATCGGGCCTTCGCGCCGCGCTCGGTGCCGCGCAAGCCGGCCTGCGCACGGCCTGCATCACCAAGGTCTTCCCGACGCGCTCGCACACGGTCGCCGCGCAGGGCGGCATCGCCGCCTCGCTTGGCAACATGTCCGAGGACAGCTGGAAATGGCACATGTACGACACGGTCAAGGGCTCCGACTGGCTCGGTGACCAGGACGCGATCGAATATCTCGTGCGCAACGCGCCGGCCGCTGTCTACGAACTCGAACACTGGGGCATGCCCTTCTCCCGTACGGAAGAAGGCAAGATCTACCAGCGCGCCTTCGGCGGCATGACGCGCGACTATGGCAAAGGCCCGGTCCAGCGCACCTGCGCCGCCGCCGACCGCACCGGCCACGCCATGCTGCATACCTTGTACGGACAATGCGTACGCGAGGAGACCGAGTTCTTCATCGAGTATTTCGCCCTCGACCTGATCATGGACGAAGACGGCGTCTGCCGGGGCGTCACCGCCTGGAAACTGGACGACGGCACGCTGCACCGCTTCCGGGCGCAGAAAACCATCCTCGCCACCGGCGGCTATGGCCGCGCCTATTTCTCCTGCACCTCAGCCCATACCTGCACCGGCGACGGCAATGCTATGGTGCTGCGCGCCGGCCTGCCGCTGCAGGACATGGAATTCGTGCAGTTCCACCCGACCGGCATCTACGGCTCGGGCTGCCTCATCACCGAAGGCGCGCGCGGTGAAGGCGGCTACCTGACGAACTCCGAAGGCGAGCGCTTCATGGAGCGCTATGCACCGTCGGCAAAAGACCTCGCCTCGCGCGATGTCGTCTCCCGCGCGATGACGATGGAAATCCGCGAAGGCCGCGGCGTCGGCCCGGAGAAAGACCACATCTACCTCCACCTCAACCACCTCTCCCCCGAAGCGCTGCATGAGCGCCTGCCGGGCATTTCCGAGACGGCGAAGATCTTCGCCGGGGTGGACGTGACCAAGGAGCCGATCCCGGTGCTGCCGACCGTGCACTACAACATGGGCGGCATCCCGACGAACTTCCACGGCGAAGTGCTGACCAAGAAAGGCGGCGATCCGGATTCCGTTGTCCCCGGCCTGATGGCCGTCGGCGAAGCGGCCTGTGTGTCCGTACACGGTGCAAACCGTCTTGGCTCCAACTCGCTGATCGACCTCGTCGTGTTCGGCCGTGCCGCCGGCCTGCGCTGCGGCGCGACCACCGAGGCCGGCGCCCGCCAGCCGGACCTGCCAGCCAAGGCAACCGACGCCCACCTCGCCCGCTTCGACAAGATGCGCAATGCCAGCGGCGGCGAGCCGGTAGCGAAGCTGCGCCTCGGGATGCAGAAGGCCATGCAGTCCAACTGCGCCGTGTTCCGCACCGGCTCGGTCCTCAAGGATGGCGTCAGCGCCATCGAGGACGTCTACAAGAAGGTCCCGGCGATCGACGTGAAAGACCGCGGCATGGTCTGGAACACCGACCTCATCGAAGCGCTCGAGTTCGACAACCTGATCTGCCAGGCCGCCGTCACCGTGAACTCGGCCGCCAACCGCGAGGAGAGCCGCGGCGCCCATGCGCGCGAGGATTTCTCGGATCGCAATGACGAAAAGTGGATGAAGCACACGCTCGCCTGGGTCGACGGCGCCGGCAAGGTGACCATCGATTACCGTCCGGTGCACGAGTACACTCTGTCGAACGACATCGCGTACATCGAACCGAAAGCGCGGGTGTACTGATTGGATTTGGTCTTCAGGTGCGGAGGGGTGGATGAGTGAATTCAAATCCGTCTGGGTTCGCACCGGAAGGCAGAAGAAGGAAGAGAAGAAACTGCTCGGCCGGGGCAAGAAACTGGTCGACGATCCGCACCAGGCGGACATCGCCGACCTCGCCACCCAGATCGAGACTGCGTGCAACACGCTGCATGAAGAAGGCTATGACGTGATTTCGATACTCCCCTCCGTGAGCGGACATTCGGAAAAAGGCGCCGTCAACCAGGGCGGCTACGGCTTCGGATTCAGCATTACAGACGGCGCAGTGATCACTGCCCGCCGCCGCCCCGTTTAACACTACAGACCGCCAGGACGAGACCATGGTTCAGCTGACCCTCCCCCAGAACTCCAAAGTCCAGAAGGGCAAGACCTGGCCCAAGCCGCAGGGCGCAACCAACCTGCGCGAGTTCCGCATCTATCGCTACAGCCCCGAGGAAAAGGCCAATCCGCGCTGGGACACCTATTGGGTGGACATGGACAAGGCCGGCACGATGATCCTCGACGTCCTGTTCTACATCAAGAACACCATCGACCCGACGCTCGCCTTCCGCCGCTCCTGCCGCGAAGGCGTGTGCGGCTCCTGCGCCATGAACATTGCCGGGCGCAACACGATTGCCTGTACCAAGGGCTTCGACGACCTGCCGGGCGGCGTCATCTCGATCAGCCCGCTGCCCCACCTTCCCGTGATCCGCGACCTGATCCCGGACCTCACGAACTTCTACGCCCAGCACGCCTATGTGCAGCCCTACCTGAAAACCGATAGTCCGACCCCGGAGAAAGAGTGGCGCCAGTCCGAAGAGGACCGCACGCAGCTCGACGGCCTCTATGAGTGCATCCTCTGCGCGTCCTGCTCGACCTCCTGCCCGTCCTACTGGTGGAATGGCGAGAAATACCTTGGCCCGGCGGCACTGCTGCAGGCCTATCGCTGGCTGATCGACAGCCGCGACGAGGCGACCGGCGAACGTCTCGACGCCCTCGAGGATCCGTTCAAGCTGTACCGCTGCCACACCATCATGAACTGCGCCCAGGTCTGCCCGAAAGGCCTGAACCCCGCAAAAGCCATCGCCAAGATCAAGCACATGATGGTCGAGCGGGTGAGCTGAGCCGCTTCGAGCGTTTCACCTCGCCAGCCCCCTGGCCCTCCCCCAAATGGGGAGGACTAGGGTGGGGCGAGGCACCGTGCAAACACCGGCCTTACGCAACACCTCGCACTCCCTCGGGACAAAAATCTGGCCGCGCATCAACGCGCTGTAGAATACCGCGCCAGAACCTGCGCCAAACCCCTCCGCCCGGGGTTACACTCCGCCTCACGCCCGCACCAATGTTCGGATAGAGGCCAACGGCCGAAATCCGGACCAGGCTATGGCGGGCGAGAGTGAAACGATACCAGATGATAGAAAGTGAGAAGCAATGAGAAAGAAATCGACATCAGACGTGCAAAGCCTGCAACCGGATGAGGCTGTCTGACGACCAGACGAGAGGACTTGCGCCTACTAAGAGCAGAGCTGCGGCGAAATAAAACCCAAACCCGCCAGGACATTACGCAATTCGCCCCCGAACCTTGCGCAACACCTCCGCCCACGGATCGCTTAAAACTACAGGATTCCAGACAAAACCGAATTCTACCCCTCGAACGGGTCACGCATCAGGATAACATCCTCGCGCTCCGGCGAAGTGGAGACCAGCGCACACGGCTTGCCGACGAGTTCCTCAAGCCGGCGGACATAGACGACCGCCTCCGCCGGAAGGTCCGCCCAGCTGCGCGCCCCGCGTGTCGAACCGCTCCAGCCTTTAAGCGTTTCGTAGACGGGCTCGACCGCCGCCTGATCGGTCAGACCCGCCGGGAAATAGTCGATCGTCTTGCCGTTCAGCTTGTAGGCAACACAGACCTTGATCTCCTCGAATCCGTCGAGCACGTCGAGCTTGGTGAGCGCAAGGCCGTTGACGCCGGAGGTCGCGCAGGCCTGTTTCACCATAACGGAATCGAACCAGCCGCAGCGGCGCGGGCGCCCCGTATTGGTGCCGAACTCATGGCCCACCGTGCCGAGGCGCTTGCCGATCTCATTGTCCTGCTCGGTCGGGAACGGGCCCGAGCCGACGCGCGTGGTGTAGGCCTTCGCGAGGCCGAGAACGTAGGACACCGCACCCGGTCCAACGCCCGAACCGGCGCTGGCATTACCCGCGACCACGCTGGACGAAGTCACGAACGGATAGGTGCCATGATCCACATCCAGCATCACGCCCTGCGCCCCTTCAAACAGGATGCGGCGGCCCTTGCGAACCTGCTCGTCGAGCAGTTTCCAGACCGGCTGCGCATACGCGAGAACCTGCGGCGCGATCTTCAAAAGCTCAGCCTTCAACGCCGCACCATCTGGCTCCGGCAGGTCGAGGCCGATCCGCAACGGGCGGTGATGGGCCAGCAATCGCTCGATCTTCATGTCGAGCGCGGCAGGGTCCGCGAGATCCGCAACCCGGATGGCCCGGCGGCCGACGCGGTCCTCATAAGCGGGACCAATGCCGCGCTTGGTGGTGCCGATCTGGGCCGCCCCAAGAGCCCCTTCCCGCGCCGCGTCGATGTCCTTGTGCCAGGGAAGAATGAGCGAGGCATTGTCTGCCAGCACAAGGCTCTTGGGGGAAACCTCCACGCCCTGGGCCCGGATACCTTCGATTTCGGTCAGCAGGTGCCAGGGATCAACCACGACACCATTGCCGATGACCGAGAGCTTGCCGCCGCGCACGAGACCCGAGGGCAGCAGCGCAAGCTTGAAGGTTTTCCCGTCGATGACCAGCGTATGGCCGGCATTGTGGCCGCCCTGGAAGCGGACGACGACATCGGCGCGCGCCGACAGCCAGTCCACGATCTTGCCCTTGCCTTCGTCACCCCACTGGGCACCAACGACGACGACTCCTGCCATGTTCCGCTCCGTTTGCAGCCGCGGCGACAAGGGCAGGATTTGGCCGGAGAATGCAAGGCAAAAGGCGTGCGGCGATCAGACCCGTCTAGTCACCGAAACGGTAGGTGACGCGGACGCCGACATTGTCGATGCCCTGGTTGCGCCCTTCCCCGATGATCTGGCCGTGGGACATATGCTCGAACAACAGCTGGACGCCCCATTTGTCCGTGATTTCCCGGTTGAGGGCGAGGCTGGTGCGAAACAGGTCGCGGGAGCCGAAATAGACGTTCCGGCGGGAGATGGGATCATTGCGCGGATCGCCCTGCGGATAGGGAAAATCCAGCTCGCCATCATGGATGATGTAGCCAACGCCCGGCTCGAAAGCCCAGCCCTCGGCAATGTCCCAGCGCCATTGCAGGCCGGCGCCGCCATAGCTGGTGCCTCCGGCCAGGTTGGCACTGGCAATGACATAAGGGCGCGGGCTGCCGAGGAAGCCAAGCACTGCCGGCGAAGCAAACAACGCCTCGCCGCTGAGATCCGGGCTCTCTTCCTTCTCGGCATTGTCGCAATCGGTGACACAGACATTGTGCTGCATCAGACCGACGCGGACTTCTTCCACGATCTCTGCCGAAGCCGCCGAGGCGGGCAGTGAGGCAAGCGCGAGGGAGGCAACGAAACGGGGCATTGGCACTCAACGGTTACAAGCGGTCTGTGTTCCATCGCTCCCTCCAGCGGGATGCGTCAAGCGAGTTCGGCCACTTCCGGCACACGCGCCCAGCGGCGGGCCGACTCGGCAACGCGCCTGCCAAAAAGTTCGGCGGTCTCAAGTTCATAGCGGTCCGGAGTCTGCTCGGCAGACAGATCCGTCAGCGCCTGAACCGCGAGGCCTAGGAAATGTCCTGCCCGGTTGTGGGCGGTGGCGAAATCCGACTTCGACGAGTTGTAGCCGCTCGGAATGTCGTTGCCGACCCAGATCATCCCCTGTTGCGCCGCAAGCGTCGCAAACTGCTGCAGAGTGACGGTCTTGTCGCCCGACAGCGAGCCGGACACGGTGAAGCCAGCGGCGATCTTGTTGGCCCAGGTGCGGTTGAACCAGGCCTTGGAGGTTGCGTCGATGAAGGTCTTCATCACGCCGGAGGCCGAGCCCATATAGGTGGGCGATCCGAAGATGATGGCATCCGCCGCGGCAAGCTCATCCCACGGGCCCTTGTCGGGCGAAGTGAGGTCTTCCGCCTTGTAGAGGCGCACTTCGGCATCCTTGACGGAGGCTGCGCCCTTGCGGACGTGCTCGGCAACCTTTGCGGTATGTCCGTAGCCGGAATGATAGACGATGGCGATTCTTGCAGGTGTATTGGCCATGACCGGGCCCCTTCTCTGTTGATGCAAAACAGATGGGGCGGGCAATCCGAAGATCAGCCCGCCCCGGAAGGCATAGGATTTATACGCGCCGCGCATGGCGGCGCGGGCGCCTCAGAAGCTCAGCACCTTGGCGTAGCGCACCTGCGGCAGGGCATCGAGCTTTTCGATGACGGAGGTCGGCGGCAGCGAGTCAATGCCGATCAGCGCGATGGCTTCGCCGCCAGCCGCCTGGCGGCCGAGGTGGAAGGTTGCGATGTTGACCTTCGCTTCGCCCAGCATCTGGCCGAGCGCGCCGATGAAGCCCGGCTTGTCGATATTGTTCACATACAGCGTGACCGGCGAGAAATCGCCTTCCAGTGCCATGCCCTTCACTTCAACGATGCGCGGCTTGCCCGCGATCACGGCGCCGGCGAGCGTGCGCCAGCCGCCTTCCGGCGAGTTTTTCGTTGCCTTGGTTTTCACCTTGATGCGGATCAGGCTGTCATAGACCGGGCTCTTCTCGGTCTTGGTTTCGGTGAGCTTGATGCCGGCATCAGCGAGAATCGCCGGGGCCGAGACCATGTTCACATCGCCGCGCGAGGCACGCAGCAGACCTGCCAGCAGCGCTGCAGTGACCGGCTTGCGGTTCAGCTCTGCCACATCGCCTTCATACTCGACGACGACTTCATCAAATCCGTAGTCGGAGATCTGTCCGGCAAAGCTGCCGAGCTTTTCCGCGAGCGCGGCGAAGGGGCGGATACGCGGTGCTTCCTCGGCGGTGACGGAGGGCATGTTGAGCGCGTTGGTGACGGCGCCGGTCAGCAAGTAGTCCGACATCTGTTCGGCGACCTGCAGGGCCACGTTTTCCTGCGCTTCGTTGGTGGAGGCGCCGAGGTGGGGTGTGGCGACGAAGTTCTTCTTGTTGAAGAGCACGTTCTCCTTGGCCGGTTCGACCGCGAAGACGTCAAACGCCGCACCGGCGAGGTGGCCCGACTCGAGCATGTCTGCGACTGCCTGTTCGTCCACGAGACCGCCGCGGGCGCAGTTCACGAGGATCAGGCCTTTCTTGGTCTTCTCGAGATTGTCACGCGACAGGATGTTGCGCGTCTGGTCCGTGAGCGGAACATGTAACGTGATAACATCGGCGCGCTTCAGCAGCGTTTCGAGATCAACCTTCTCGACGCCAAGTTCGATGGCGCGTTCGTCTGTCAGGAAGGGGTCATAGGCGACGACCCGCATCTTGAGGCCGATGGCGCGCTCCGCCACGCGGCTGCCGATATTGCCCGCGCCGATCAGGCCGAGGGTCTTGAACGACAGCTCGACCCCCATGTAGCCTGACTTCGGCCACTTACCGGCCTGCGTGTCATTGTTGGCGGCCGGGATCTGGCGAGCGGCCGCGAACATCATGGCAATCGCATGCTCGGCCGTCGTGATGGCGTTGCCGAAGGGCGTGTTCATGACGACGACGCCTTTGGCAGTCGCAGCCTTGATGTCGATATTGTCGACGCCTATACCGGCGCGGCCGATGACTTTCAGGTTGGTCGCGGCGGCGATCACATCGGCGTCCGGCTTGCAGGCCGAGCGCACGGCGAGGCCGTCATATTGCGGGATAATCCTGATCAGATCTTCCTTGGACAGACCAACCTTGATGTCGGTTTCGATACCGCGCGCCTTGAAGATTTCGACGGCGGCGGGGGAGAGCGTGTCTCCGATAAGGACTTTAGGCATAGGGAATCATTCTCCAGAAAGAGGATTGAACCAAGCGTCGCGCGTCAGGCGATGAACCAGGCAGATATCGTTGTCTTCACCAAGCTCCCGGATCCCTTCAGGGCGGAAGCCTAGTCGTTGATAGAAAGTGTGCGCGCGGGTATTTGACGCGAGCGGATCGATGATGATCGCCGTCACGGCGGGATCCTGAAAACAGGCCGCGATGGCGAGGCGCATCATCTCGGCTCCGTAGCCGTGGCCATGGTCGGCGGCATTGCCGATCCAGATATCGATGGCCCTCAGCCCCGGCTCCACGTTGCCCCAGTAGCGGGTTGGCTCCGTATGCGGATCGATGATCTGCATGCCCCCGATGGGCCGTCCGTCGAGCTCGGCGATGAAATACTGGTAGTCTTCCCGGACGAGGGCGAGTTCGTCCGGCCAGTAAGTATCACCAAATGCCTTCTCGGCATCCGGATCATCGGTTGTTGCTGAAATGACATGCGGCTCCAGATCCCAGAGATCAAGGAGCGGCACATCATCCAACGTGGCAGGGCGGAGTGTGATCATCGGCCGGGAGGCGCGTGCCCCCTTCTCCGCTCAGAGCTTTGCTGCTTCCTCGTGGAAGGCCCAGTCGAGCCAGGGAACAAGCTTCGCGACGTCCGACGGCTCAACCGAGCCGCCACACCAGATGCGCAGGCCCGGAGGGGCCTTGGCGTAGCCAGCGGCGTCATAGCAGGCATTCTCGGTCTCGAGACGCTTGATCATCTTCTTGATGAAATCCCGCTGGCCAGCCTCATCGAGGTTTGCAACGCGCGGATCAACGATCTTGAACGTGACGCCGGTATTCGAACGAGTGGTCTCATCGGCGCAGAGGAACTGGACCCAACCGGTCTTCTTCTCCCATTCTGTCAGGATACGGAGGCTTTCGTCCGAACGCTCCTTGAGCTTCTTCCAGCCGCCGAGGCGCTCGACCCAGTCCAGCGCCTGAAGGTAATCTTCGACACAGAGCATGGAGGGCGTATTGATGGTGGCGCCTTCGAACAGTTCCTCGTCGAGCTTGCCGCCCTTCGTCATGCGGAAAAGTTTCGGCAATGCGCGGTCCGGCGTGTAGGTTTCGAGGCGGCGCACGGCGTTCGGCGAGAGGATCAGCATGCCGTGGGCCGCTTCCCCGCCGAGGCATTTCTGCCAGCTATAGGTGATCACATCGAGTTTTTCCCACTCGATTTCCTGGCTGAAGGCGGCAGAGGTTGCGTCGCAGATGACGATCCGGTCCGGGTTCGGCTTGATCCAGTCGGCATTCTTGACGCGTACGCCCGACGTCGTGCCGTTCCAGGTGAAGATGATGTCGGCATCGTCACGGGCTTTCGAGAAGTCCGGCAATTGTCCGTAATCGGCGTTGTAGCTCTTGCAGTCCGGCAGTTTGAGCTGCTTGACGGCGTCGGTCACCCAGTCCTGGCCGAAGCTTTCCCAGGCGAACACGTCGACCGGGCGCACGCCCAGCATCGACCACATGCACATCTCGACGGCGCCGGTATCGGAGGCCGGCACGATGGCGACCCGGTAGCCTTCCGGCAGGCCGAGGATCAGCTTGGTACGGTCAATCGCGGCTTTGAGTTTCTTCTTGGCGTCGCCCGAGCGGTGAGAGCGGCCGAGGGCGGCGGTCACCAGGTTCTGCAGCGAAAATCCGGGGTATTTTGCGGTAGGGCCCGAAGAAAAATGCGGGCACGCAGGGCGCACGACCGGCTTGGCGGTGGTCACAGTCATCTGTTTTACTCCTATCCTCACAGATAGGCTGGGCGCCGTTGGGGGCGCCTGGCCCGCG